>NZ_BASL01000771.1:0-42251 GCF_000648255.1 Candidatus Protochlamydia sp. R18
GGAGCAACGGCCAGGACATGAATTTTTTGTCTTAATTCTGGCGGATAGTCCATTAAAGCATTTCGAACATAAACAGCAGCTCGGCTATGGCAAACCATTAAAATTTTTCCTTCAGGAGTATCTTTGAAAAATTCATTCCAAGATCTATGTAGTATTCGCACAGATTCATAAGCAACGTTGTTTATTAAAGCTTGTTTATAGTGGTAAAAATCACTAAACATCCCTTGGGAAGCAGAGTATACCCCAAGTACATTATGGTTAGCAAGTAAACCAAGATGGCCAAGGCTACTAAGATGATCTTGACGGCTATTATTCACACCATTCATAAACATTAAGAGTTTCCCTTGAGTCATCTTTAAGTTATAGGGCATATTGGTTAAAGGATTTTTAAAGTCATTTAAATTATATACTGCAGATCGATTATAATAAATAGCATCAGGAATTTCAGAATCTGAATGGAAAAATTCATAATCTCCTTCAGATTCACAAAATTTATGATTCACAACACTGTTTAGTGGGTCGTTATTTAGGTACTGATACACATTACTTGCAACAAAGCCAGGAATTCCAAATGCACCATAGTCGCACAAAGCCATTGTATAATCAAACGTGGTATCTAATAAACCTGAAAAGGAGAATAGCCCAAATTGATCAAAGTAGATCAGAGGGCTATGATGCACATAGGCGTAGAGGTTAGGACCGTCTTCAAAGCCGGAAGGATCAGCTGTGACCCAGCGACCGAGGTTGGGATCATAATATCGAAGACCAAATGCGACAAATCCTGTCTCGGGATCAAATCGTTTGTTAGCATAACGCCAAGGATTTCTAACCTGAGATTCTTTAATCTCTTTTCCTTTCGCATTAAGGATTTGAATTTCTCCAAAAGCAGAATAGCGATAAGTTTCAATCAGTTGCCCTTGTAAAGACTGTAACCCGCTAATTTGACCGAACAGATCGCGAATGGGGACATAGACTTGATCATTTAGTTCAATGGCAACAGGGGGATACTTTTCACCTTTCCCAAGAATTTTTAATTCAGTGATTTTTCCTTTAACGATAGCCCCAATTTCTTCCTGTCCTTGATGAAAGTACATCTCTTCTTTGACACCTTTTTTACTCAAGCGTCGATTAAAAGGATCGTAAGAGTAAGAAATTGTTTTTTGTTTGGATGTCACTGATCGGAGACGGTCAAGGGCATCGTAGGTGTAAATGGTTTTTTCTGAGCCCGTTTGTTTCTCAATTAAATTTCCATTGGGATCATAGAGATAGGTTTCCTCTCCTCTTTTTAAAAGTTGATTGAGGGAATTGTATGTGTGTTCTTGATCATCTTTAAGTAAGCGATTCGAGAGGGAATCACATTGGTATTTATGATTAGCATGTCCTTTTTCACTTTGTAATTGATAGAAATCATCATAAGTATAAGAAGAAATTTTGCCATCGGTTTCATAGCTGAGCAGATTGCCGACTTCATCATACCCTTCACTTGAAATTGTTTGTTTAAAAAAAGGGGAGGCGACACCGATACATCGATCTAAAGAATCATATTGATAATGAACAAGACCATTTTCTCCTGGGGGTTGGGATTTAATTGGTGCACCTTGTAGATTGTGTTCTAAATCTTTATGCGTATAAGAGTACTTTTCGTTCACTAAACGATGAACAGCTTTTAAATCGACTGCGCTGAACTGATATTCAATCGCTGTTTGATCAGGTAGGGTGATAAGAATAGCTCTGCCAAGGCGATCGTATTGATAAGCAAGAATTAATCCATTTCCGAGTTTTTCTTGAATCATGCGTCCCATTTGATCATACAAACGCTCAGTAGAGCTTTCTGTAACATGGTCGACGACTTTTTTTACCAGTCCATTTAATGTATATTCATAATCGTAATCAATAGATCCATCAGAAGATTTTAATGTTTTTAAATAGCCAAATGAATCGTAGGTGTGAGATAAAATGGCTCCATCAGGTTTTGTGGTAGAAATTTTTTGACCTCGTTGATTATAGAGGTAATGAGTGATTTTTTGTTCGGGTGTATAAGCTGCTTCTGCAAGCATGATTAATTGATTATTTTCGTTATAGCTGAAAAGGGTTTCGATGGAATGCGTTGTTTTTCCATCCACCATCACATGGTCAATGCGTTTTGCTTGATTGCCATTCAAATCGTAATAAAATTGTTGGTGAGAAATTTCTATTCCAAAAGGAGTTTTTCGCTTTTCGCTAACTAATCGATTCGCGTTGTCATAGGTAAGAATTGTCTGATAACCTCGGGCATCTGTTGTGGTAGCTTGCAAGACGCGTTGATTATAATGGTTTAAGTAGTAAGGATTATAAGCTGTGTGCGTCGTCTGACCAAGTGCATTGGTAATTTTTATCACATTTTGATGGGCATCATAAGTTGTTTTTGTGACTTGTTCACCCGCCTTAACAACAATTTTATTTCCTTTCGCATTGTAAGTATATTGGTTGCATTGATAGAGTTGATTTTGAGCATCTTCTAGCCTATCTTCAATAATACGATTGAGCCAATCATAGACTTTAATGGTACGTCGATAATTTGATTCATCAATCCATTCTTTAGTTTCAATTTCTCGTCCCAAACTATCGTAAAAATACTCTGTCATTTGCTCTTCTTTAATTTGAGAGACTAGGCGACCCGCAAAATCATAATGATAATGGGTGACGATTCCTTCTTTATCTATATAGGTCAAGGGGTGGAAAGCATTATACGACCAATGCTGTGCACAAAGAAGGTTTCCTTCTGCAGCATAAGTGGATTCGGTTAGAATTCTTCCTTGATAATCTTTTTCATAGTGCGTGCGTATGCCAGAGCGTTCAGTTTTTTGAATGAGAGTTCCATCTAGTAAATAAAGATATTGTTCGGATGATCCATCGGGATAGTGGGCAAGAATAGGCTGACCGCGAATGTTATATTGAATTTTGGTTTGCAACCCTTTAGCATCTGTTACACAAGTTGGAAGACCGATAAGATTATATTCTCTATGAATAACGGGAGAAACAATTTCTCCAGCTTCATTTTCTATCTCGGGTAAATGTATGGCAATTTGGCGACCAAGATCGTCAAATTCAAAGGTAGTTTCTTGTCCATAAGGATCGGTTGTGGCGATACATTGATTTAAATAATTATAGCGGTGCTTGGTCGCAAAATAGCTACCATCCGTATGCTTTTCTTCTTGCAAAACGAGACGATTGGAATAGTCGTAAGTATTATGTAAAGAAAATTGAGAACCCGGCTCTTCTTGGAAGATGAGATTATTATATTCATCATATTTTTTAGAAGTGACTTCCCCCAAAGGATTAATCTCTTTGGTGCAGTTTCCATGGCCGTCATATTCCCAACTTTTTGAATAACAAAAATCGCCTTGGTTATCATAAGTGTCTTCTTTTGCAAGATAACCTTCCAGGGTGTAATAATAAACAACTCTGTTAAGCAATACTTCTTGTTTGGATTGCAAATCCAAATACATATGATCTACTCGTTCTGGCAAATGTACAAGTGTATGCTGCCTTGGGTAAAAGTGAGTAATAAAGCGTTTTGTTAAACCTGTTAAATCGTATTCTAATAATCCTTTCCCATCATCAATCACTTTTTTAATGATGACATGATTTTGGTCATAAGTATAAAACTCTCTTTTTTGTACGATTTGATCAACAACAATGAGCTTAGCGGCTAAAAGATCGCTTCTTGGATAATAATGATAGACGGTAACAACGCCATTACTATCTGTTTCTGTCAAAAGATGATTTAATCCGTCTTCTGAATACGTACAAACTTTTTTTTCTTTTTCACAACCATTATTAATAGGAATATGATGTTTATCAAGCTGAAGTTGAGGGGTTGGCATTCCTGTCAAACATCCCCACAATTCCTTTTTTTTAATGTTTCCACGTTCATCGTATTTAAAATATCTCGCTTGATGCGTATTTCCTTGACCATCTTTTAGATATTTACAAGTGAGATTTCCTTCATTCGAGGAACCCTCTTTCCCCCATACAAAACCTTCTTTACTAAATAAGTGATAATCGGAAGTGCCTTGATATTTTCGAATTTGTTCTAGGCGGTGTTCTTTTGTGAAGCAATAAGTTGTTTTATGAGAGTAGGCATCATAAACATCTGTTTTCCCTTCTTGAAGCTCGTTATTATCCTCTTTGATATCGTATACAAAGCGATGAGTTGTAATAGCTTTATCATCTGGTCCAACGGGTGCTTTTAATTGTCGTACACGATCGATGCGATAATCATTTTTATCTTCAATACAAATGGCAGGAAGAGCGTTATTAAATTGATAAAGATGCTTGTTTTTGTAGTAGCTAATATCTAAAAATTGCTTATCAGCAATTTTCTTTTTTGACATCAGGAGGAAATCAGATGAATCTCTTTTGACATATTCATAGCTTTCGTGAGGAAATCTAGGTTTTTCAACATCTTTTACATATAAAATAGTGTCATTAGAATAATTTTTAACTGTTTGTCGAGTAAAACTATATTTGACCACTTGGTTGTCGCTGGTTTGAAGATGAAGACGCTTACCAACTTGATCAAATCGAATCGTACTAAATATTCGTTGTGTTTTAGCGTTTAAACACTTAATAATATGGAGTCTTCCGAATACATCTTTGGAATGGACATATTCTAAACGAATGCCATTTGGTTTGGTTTCACTCGACTGAAGGTAATTAATGTCTCCTAGCGGGGCCTTATAGCGCTGAATATGTTTAACAACTCCCGCTCCTGTTTTGATTGAAAATTGTTCATCACCAGGATACGTTGTCACTTGGTAATTATTGACATTTGTTCGTCCACTAATTTCATTTCCTGCTCCGTTAGTCAGCCCTTTAGGACGAATCATTTTAAATAGGCATTTCTTTTTGTCACCTTCTAGGATAGGAGAATGAATATAAGTTAAAGTGGACCCACTCGTTGGAAAAAGTTGGCAATAACTTACCTCTCTTTGCTCGTATACTCCATGCGAAAAATAGAGCATATCGCGATGATTGGACCACCAACTTATCCCAAATCTTTCTTGGGTACTTAAACTACAGTAAGAACGACTAAAAATTAAGGGTTCAGGTCCTGGAACTACAACGTCCACACTTTGGTCGACCAACTGTCCGCTAATGGCGCAAACCATTCCCCCTACAAGACTTGAAGGGAGCCCTTCTGTCGTTGCAACTGATTCAATGGCTGGAATAGAATCATTGTTGTTTGCTGTCAGCGGTTGCAGGCAAAGAATAAAGTTCAACAGTATATATATTATCCAACGCATAAAGTTGCCTTAAAAAAAGTTCTGATTTGAATTTAAAAATAGGCACCTACATTAATGAGATTAGTGGAGGTTTGTCAAATTATTTTTTTATTAAACTCATTTTAGATGATGCATTAAGCTCTGCTATTTCAAAATGAATTAGCAGCTTTCATAAAATTTTTTCACTAGCAGCAACAAAATTTTGAAAGTTTTTTGGATAGTTAAAGTGGCAAAAAGATCTAAGGTATTTTTTTTAAAATTTCATTAAGCTTGCTTACCTTATGCTGAAAGTTTCTCTTGGGATAAAGTCATTGGCATTTTGGCCAACTTCTGTTATATTTTTTTTCTTAGAGAACCAAAAGTTTTAATCTTGAAAGGTTGTTCGTCATGGTCCAAAAAAAATATTGTGAGGCGATTCATCAAACAGAGAGGCGCCCGACGCGCGTTGTTAATGTGGGAAATGTTGGCATTGGAGGCAACCATCCTATTCGTATCCAATCCATGACAACATCTAGTACAAGAGATGTGGAAGCGACAATTGAACAAGTCATCCGTTTGGCTGATCAGGGATGCGAAATTGTTCGCGTGACAGTCCAGGGAATTAAAGAAGCGGATGCGTGTGAACATATCAAAAAGGGGTTGATTAAACGTGGTTATCAAATTCCTCTTGTGGCGGATATCCATTTTTATCCTCCTGCAGCCATGCGTGTTGTGGATTTTGTAGACAAAGTACGCATTAATCCGGGAAATTTTGTCGATAAACGTGCGAGCTTTAAGCAAATTGTTTATGATGATGAGTCTTATGCCAGAGAAATTGAGAGGATTGAAGAAAAATTTACTCCCTTAGTGGAAAAGTGTAAACGGTTAAACCGTGCTATGAGAATTGGAACCAATCATGGCTCGTTATCCGATCGAATTATGAACCGCTATGGAGATACTCCTTTTGGAATGGTCGAGTCAGCTCTGGAATTTGCTCGCATTTGTCGAAAAAATGATTATCATAACTTTCTTTTTTCTATGAAAGCTTCGAATCCACAAGTCATGATTCAAGCTTATCGTTTATTGACGCAAGCCATGTATACATTAGAGTGGGATTATCCCTTACACTTAGGTGTGACAGAAGCGGGGGAAGGGGAAGATGGGCGAATCAAATCTGCGATGGGAATTGGATCTCTTTTGATTGATGGAATTGGGGATACCATTCGTGTTTCGTTAACAGAAGATCCTTGGCACGAGATAAATCCTTGCCAACGATTGATTAAACTGGCTTCTGCTTATCAACGTCAAGGTGTGGCTCCTTTTATAGAAAATTATCGTCAGATAGAAGCAATCGAACGACGTCAAGTGCATTTATCTTCAACCGTTCCCATGCATCGTGACGGAACAGTTTTTATTTCGTTACCGATTAACATGCTTAAAGAGGCTTCTCTCTATCAACAAATTGGTTGTGAAGGCCCTTTTGGGAAACCTAAATTAAAGACTTCCACAGCAGATAATTTAGTTTTAAAAAATCCAAGTTCTGGCTCTGAAGAAAAACGGCAGCTTCAAATTTTAAAAGATTTAGGAATAGGCCTTTTTTCAAAAGATCCTTTTGAAATGAGTTTGGTTATTCACCCGTTAAAAGGATGGCTCCAGTCCCGTGCAGTGGATTCTTTTGCTTCCCGTTTTTCTTCCTCATGGGCTAAATCCGCTGAGCAGCCCTTGATCATTCAAATAACTGATGAAACTGAAAAAGAGTGGAAAGAAGTGATTTCTTTAAAACCACAATTAATTATTTTATCTCCTTCAACTAATCGCTTACACTATTCAAGACACTTTTTTGAGTGGCTACAGCAAAATCAATTAAATTATCCAGTCATTTTAAACTTCACTTATCAAGGAGAAAATGAAGATACCATTCTTTTAGCTAGTATGGAATGTGGATCCCTTTTATGTGACGGACTTGGAGAAGGAATTTGGTTAGAAGGCCCTTATGATATCCTCTTTCTTCGCCAATTGAGTTTTTCCATTTTACAGGCGGCTCGCCTTCGCATGTCTAAAACTGATTTTATTTCTTGCCCAAGCTGTGGACGAACATTATTTAATCTTCAAGATGTCACTAAACGGATTCAATCTCGTACCTCTCATTTACCGGGCGTTAAAATTGCGATTATGGGATGCATTGTTAACGGGCCGGGGGAAATGGCAGATGCAGATTTTGGGTACGTTGGATCTAAGCCTGGTAAAATCGACCTTTACGTTGGGAAAGAATGCGTGGAAAAAGATATCGATTTTGCAGATGCAGATGACCGTCTTGTCAATTTAATCAGAGCACATGGTCGTTGGATAGAACCTCAAACGGTCCATGCATAACATTCGTCATCGATGTTAATTTAACGATGACCCTTTATGGGATTCCCAGGCAGTTTCAGGCACATTTAAGTGAAAATTAACAAATCTTGACACAACAAATAAATAATCTGATAAACGATTCAAATAAATTAAAATATCTTCTACAACATCGGCCTGTTCATATAGAGGCACGACTAAGCGTTCCGCGCGTCGAATGATACTTCTTGAAAGATGTAAAGCGGCTCCTGCTGAATGACCTCCAGGTAAGATAAAATTTTTAAGAGGAGGTAGCTCAGTTTCCATTTGATCGATCCATTTTTCTACTAACCGAATTTCTTCTTGGTCAAACCGTGTTTTTTCTAATTTTTTTGCATGTTGGCTTGTTCTTGGAGTTGCAAGAGCGGCTCCTACGTCAAACAACGCATGTTGGATCACTTCGAGTTGTTCTTTGATTTGTTGATAAAAAGGCTCTTTAGGAAGAAGAGAAATGGCCATACCAATCGAAGAGTTTCCCTCATCAACGGTACCGAGGGTCTCTATGAAGACATCATTTTTACTAACGCGTTTACCTGTAAATAATGACGTCGTTCCTTTGTCACCTGTACGTGTATAAATTTTCACTGCTGCTACCTCTTATAATAAATGCTCGTTGACGTAGATTATTATTCTGGACATTCTTTGACAAGAGCTTGTCTTAGTTCTTTTAATTGTTTGCAGTCATAAGCTCGTGCTAAAGTGAGTGTCTCTGCTTGCTTTAAATGAATCCATGCTTGCGGATAATCTAAACGTTGTGCCTGAAGAATGGCTAAATAATAATTGACTTCTGGATCGTGAGGATAAAAAGCATCAAGCTCTTTAAGCTTCTCTAAAGCTTTTTCTGCTCGATGTAGCTGCGTCCATGTCATAGCTAATTGTAATAAACCTGCTCGGAAGCGAGGAAATTTATGGATGATTTTTTCTAAAGAGTCTTTTTTTGCTAATAAAGCGGTTCGATTTTCATCCGTTCTTGAAAACAAAATAGCAATGCTTTTGGCGTCTGTCATTCCATTTAAATAATCTTCTGCCACGGTAGACTTGACAACAGCATAATCAGGAATATGATCTTTAATACTCTTAATCAGTTCTAAACCTAATGTTTCGCGGTTTGTCAATAAGCATGTATATCCCATTAACTCTTTCAATAAAGGATCATCTTTGAGATAAGGTTCTGCTTTTTGATAAGCTAAAAAAGCCTGTTCAAATTGTTCTTGCTGCCAATAGACAGAAGCTTGGTTAAAATGAGCCATTCCAATCACTTCTTTATGAGGCCGGTGTTTTAAAGAACGGTTATTGATGCTTAAATATTCCTCGCAATCTAGATGAATTCCTCTTGCCGTTGTTTCAATATTGATCATTTTATCTTTAGAGCGATGACGAATATAGATATGACCAGGAGGAGTGACCATTTCAAGTTGGAGATTTAATCGCTGAGCGAGGCAAAGATACAAGATAGAGACACCCAAACAGACTCCTCGATGAGAATCTAAAACAGAAGGTAAAAATGTATAGACATCAATGTGATTGGCATACAAGGATTGCGGAGGAAATCGAAATCTCATCTCGTCAAAGATCATTTGGTTGGTTGCCTTAATCACTAATTCAGGTGAGGCTTTAGGAGGTAATCGCGCAAGGATTTGAAGCGCAATTAAATCAATCATCGCTTCATAGGTGCGAATACGCAGGGAATCATTTCCAAATTGACTCAAAAATAATCCGCGTGCCAAATCAACCTCTTCAGTTGGTAAAGGCCAGATGTCTTTTTCATTCCAAACAGAATGCCCTTGAAGGTTATAGTGACTTAAACGTTTGGATAGCTTTTCTATTTCATCAAGCTCTTGAGAAGTGAGAGGAACTAGCTCAGTATTTGGTTGTTTATTGACGATATT
This sequence comes from Candidatus Protochlamydia sp. R18, assembly GCF_000648255.1. Classification (NCBI taxonomy): domain Bacteria; kingdom Pseudomonadati; phylum Chlamydiota; class Chlamydiia; order Parachlamydiales; family Parachlamydiaceae; genus Candidatus Protochlamydia; species Candidatus Protochlamydia sp. R18. The sequence goes on from NZ_BASL01000771.1 coordinate 9,524, forward strand.
AATTAGGGCCTGGATAACGGGGCCAGAAAGAGGAATACCATTCAAGCATACATTTTTTTCTTGTTTCCCCGTTAAAAGGTTCCAAGCATCTTGGAGTGCTTTCTGCCCTAAAGGGTGGGAGGGATACAATTCATAAAAAGCCAAATGTTGCGAAACAGAGGTGGGGTTTAGGCTTGTATAAAGAGTTTTAAGTTTTTGATCTGAGGTAGAAGAAACACCTTCTAAATGAAAAAAAATGATTATCAGTAGGCATTGCACATAGAAATTGATCATGATACTCTCTATTAAATCTGCATTCAGAATATCTGGAGTAAAGAGATTTGTTCAAGTTCATAACAGTGCTCAAAGATAACTTTTTGAATCATTCAGTTTCTATAAAAAAGAGTCTTGAATAAGTAATGCATTTTAAGACCTAACTAAAACTCTTTTTTTTCAAAAGCTAGTTAATCCTAAACATGTAATACTCGACGCCGCTTGTAGTCGCAAATGAAATAGTTGATCATACCCATAGGGTTAGTTAACTTCTTCGAAAAAAAAGAGGGTTTTTCTCACAAGTCGAGAGCATCTTTGTCTAAGGGTATTATTATAGTGTTTTAAAATTAAATTTTCATCGTTTTCACAAAATAGTTAAAAAAGAAATTTAATAGCTTCAGCTAATGTTTTGAGTTTTTCCAGATTTGTTTGTCTAGATGAACTAGTTTCACTGGTGCTGGGTTAACGCATTTAACAACTTTAGTGGCTTTAGAGCATTTAGGTCTGTTTGGGTGCAGTAAGCTCACTAAGGCTGGATAGCGCATTTAATATCCTTAGTCGCTTTACAGCATTTAGATCTGAATGGATGTGATCACTCATTGACGTTGGATTAGCAAATTTTAAATTCTTATTAGCTAAACCACATTTGGATCTGCGTTGATACAAAAAATCTCAATGATGCTAGATCAAGAAATATTATTCACTCTGAAAAAACTAATAAAATTTTAAAAATTCTAGTATTGAGCGATAAGTAAAAACGCGCAATCGGAGTGAACAAAGTGTATTCCTATTTTGCTAGATTAGAAACAGCTATTTGCGTGTTTTAAATGCTTGAAATACCACATTTAATCTATTTTCATTTTTTAAGAAGCAATAAATTTTATATTGATCTAAAAATGCAATAAAATCTCCTCAATTATCGATCGATAAAACCAATTCTTGCTTTAAATTTAATTGCATATTTTGCTTTATTAATATTGATATTGTTTTATTTATATAATATAACTGAAGATTATTTAATTAAATTAGAGGATAATTATGTATATTCATAATTCAAGATTTAATCCTAGTCATTTCATTGTCAATACAGATTCTCATACCTACTATCGATCGAACAATCGTTTAAATTTTTCTGAACGAATAAATTTATTATGCAAAAAAATTTTTCAGTCTTCTCTGAACCCATTCTTCAGCTATATCAATAGAGATCAATTTCAATCTCAATGGAGAGAGATTTTTTGGGGGCGAAAGGAGATTGCCACGAATCGTCCAGAATCTGGTTTACCTTTACTAAGTTCGAGTCAAACTTTATGTTTTGTCCCTTCTTCTTACAAACTGAGCTTTCAGGATAAAACTTCTCTAAATATCTCTAGTTCTCACATATCTTTGTTAATAGAAAAATCGCCCTACTTTAAGAGTCTTTGGTCGGGAAATTTCCAAGAAACTCTTCAAGATCCTCTCGATTTGACACAAAAAGAGTTTACTTATCTACTCAATTGCCTGGTGGATGCTAGCTTTAAAGTTCCTTTGGAAGATCTTCCTTCTTTCATTCAATTAGCCGATTATTATCAACTGGCAGAAGTTGTAAAAATTTTAGAAGAGCAGTTGCTTGACGCATATAAATCAGAAGAAGGTGAACTATTTAATTCCACTGAAGACAGCCTAGTAAAATTAAAAGAAGTTTTAAATTTTGCACATCAATATCACTTAGACGCTTTAAAGAATTATCTAGAATTCACAGTCGTGAGTAATTTATTAAATCAGGCGCCTGATTTAACGGAATTTGAAAAAATTTTAAATTACTTCTTAAATGAGATAGAAGAGCTTAATTTTTCAAAGAATGCCGATTTGACCGATGCACATCTCTTAGCGTTAAAAAATTGTGAAAATTTGAAAGTACTTAATCTCCAAGCGTGCCGCAATCTCACGGATGTTGGATTAGCGCATTTAACGCCCTTAATGGCTTTACGGCATTTAAACTTGAGCTATTGTGGAAATTTCACCGATGCTGGATTAGCGCATTTAACGCCTTTAGTGGCTTTGCAGCAGTTGAATCTGCGCTATTGCAGAAAGCTCACTGACAATGGATTAGCGCATTTGACGCCTTTAATAGCTTTACAGCATTTAGATCTGAGTGGGTGCAACCTTACTGACGATGGATTAGCGCATTTGGCAACTTTAATAGCTTTACAGCATTTAGATCTGAGTGAATGCGAGCTCACTGGTGCTGGATTAGCGCATTTGAAATTTTTAGTGGTTTTACAGTATTTAAATCTGAGTGGGAACTATAACTTCACCGACGCTGGATTAGCGCATTTAACGCCCTTAATGGCTTTACAGCATTTAAACTTGAGCTATTGTGGAAATTTCACCGATGCTGGATTAGCGCATTTAACTCCCTTAGCCGCTTTAAAGCATTTAGATCTGGCTGGGTGCGATAAGCTCACTGGTGCTGGATTAGCGCATTTGAAATTTTTAATGGTTTTACAGCATTTAAATCTGAGCCATTGTGGAAAGCTTACTGACGATGGATTAGCACATTTGAAACCCTTAGTGGCTTTACAGCATTTAGATCTGAGTCATTGTGGAAAGCTCACTGGTGCTGGATTAGCGCATTTGAAACTCTTAGTGGCTTTACAGCATTTAAATCTGAGTCATTGTGGAAAGCTTGCTGACGATGGATTAGCGCATTTGAAACTCTTAGTGGCTTTACAGCATTTAAATCTGAGCCATTGTGGAAAGCTTACTGACGATGGATTAGCGCATTTGAAACTCTTAGTGGCTTTACAACATTTAAATCTGAGCCATTGTGGAAAGCTTACTGACGATGGATTAGCGCATTTGAAACTCTTAGTGGCTTTACAGCATTTAAATCTGAGCCATTGTGGAAATCTCACGGACGATGGATTAGCGCATTTGAAACTCTTAGTGGCTTTACAGCATTTAAACTTGAGCTATTGTGGAAAGCTCACGGACGATGGATTAGTGAATTTGACACCCTTAGCGGCTTTACAGCATTTAAATCTAAACCATTGTGGAAAGCTTACTGACGATGGATTAGCGCATTTGACACCTTTAATAGCTTTACAGCATTTAGATCTGAGTAAATACAATAATCTCACCGATGACGCTGGATTGGCGTATTTAACGTCCTTAGTGGATTTGCAACATTTAGACCTAAGTTGATGCGATAAACTCACTGATGTTGGATTAATGAATTTGACACTCTTAGCGGCTTTAACGCATTTAGTTCGGGATGAATGCGAACTGATCTTGCTTGAAGTGTAATAACAAAGAAAGTCAAATGTGAAATTAGCAAAAAAGCTAGAAAATTTTTTTTAAAATATTTATGCTCATAAAATTTGGTAATTCTAAACATGTCATGCTAACTAAAAATTTTCATTTGACTTTTCTAATGCAAATGGCTTTCTTATAGGAACTTCCTCATACGGAGACCTAAAATGACATTAACATGCCCAAGTTGTAGCTCGACAACTATAAAAAAATGGTCATTTTTATAACGGAAAGCAGAAACACCCATGTCTTAACTGTGGACGTCAGCTTGTCATAAATACTCAAAATAAAAGGATTAATGAAGAGAGGCACTCCTGAATTCGTCAATCTCTTTTCGAACAATTTTCACTAAAAGTTGTCTGCCGCATTTTAATGTTAGCATGCCATGGCTTCTACAATTCATTCATGAAATCATTGGGGAATTCCCAGTAAGCTTGAATGTAACTGTAACGAGTGCAGAGAAGATTCAAGTCGCTGTTATCGAGTTAAATGAGCAATAGAGCTATGGGAAAAATGAGGATAATCAACAATGATTATGGCTTGTTTTGCACTCTGCTACGCGGCAAGTTTTAGCCATGTACGCCCGAAAGCGAACGCGAAAAAGGGCTGAATGTCTGATGGGAAAATTGCCAGAAAACTTAAAATAACCGTCTTTTATATAAATAAATTCTCAGCGTATGATGAAGCCATTCCTTCGATGCAACACCGACTTAGTTGGAAAGAAATTGGGAGAAACAAGTTCTATTAAAAAATTTCAAAACAATTTAGACAAAGATACTCTTGCCTTGTGAGAAAAACCCTCTCCTTCTTGAAGAAATTAACTAACCCTATTGATATGATCAACTATTTCATTTGCAACTACAGTCGGCATCGAGCATTACACGTTTAGGACTACCTAAAGCTAAAAAAAAGCACCTTTATTGATCATTATTAATATTCTAATATATTTATAAATACATGGGTTTAAGGTTAGAGAAATCAACTTAACAACTTATTAAATAATAAGTTGTTGCATAAGATGTGTTAATGCCGGGTGAGAGGTGAGTTCTTCTAAACTTGGTTTGAATCGATAGCTCCAATTTCTTTCAGAGATAATTCCTGGGATATTAATCCGCTCATCTTCTAGGTGAGGCCAAGTCAGACCAGGAATAAGAGCCAAATATTCTTGTAAAAGATTAATATGAAATAAACTGCTTGTGTGATGGCTGTCCCATAAAATTTCTTTTTGGTATTCACGATTTAAATAAGGGTGGTAAGACCAGCCCTTAAGTTGAGCGAAGACTTGAGCTTCTAAAGGAAAAGATTGCCACCACTGTTGTAAGGTTTCGCTGTCATGAGTTGAAACAGTTGTCATGCTATGTTCTGGATATTCTTGAGGGAGAAGAAAACGGCCATTATCTTTCCAAAGTCGTTCCCAACGCATGACACGGGTTCCACAAATGCCAAGTGCGCTTAAACATTCTCTGACCCGATCAGGGACTGCACCAAGGTCTTCTCCAATAGGAAGCATTTCACATTCTTTGAGCATAACACACATAATGCGTTGTCCATGATCGACCCAAGTTGCTTCATCAGAAGGAATAAACTCTCCTTGTCGACTCGTTAAACTGCGGCGAATAGACCAAATGCGGAAAAAACCAATAATATGGTCGATACGATAAATATGATAATAGCGACAAGACCAATTTAAACGATCTATCCACCAACGGTAATTTTCCTGAGCGAGGGCTTCCCAATTGTAAATTGGGAAGCCCCAATTTTGCCCTTCACTACTGTACATATCAGGAGGAGCTCCGGCCGAAAATTCTAAATCAAATAGAGATCTATATAACCAAACATCAGCGCTATCTCGATCAATCAAAATAGGAATATCACCCATGAGATAAACGCTATGTCGATCGGCATATGCCTTCACAGATTTAAGCTGTTGATCACAAAGATATTGAATGAGGCAGTGAAAATCGACTTCGGATTGATGCTCGGCATATACTTTTTCTAACAATTCTGGCGTGGGAGATTGATCAACAATGGGCCAACTTTCCCAATTCGACCATTGATATTGAGACTTTAAAGTTTTAAAAACAGCATATCCCTTTAACCAGGCATTGTTTTGAACAAATGCTTGGTAAGCTTGGCTATTTAAAATCAAAGAACCGGCTTGTTCATAATAATGGCGTAAAAAACGTTCTTTATTTTCACGCACAAGCTTATAGTCAACGCGTTGATGGTTGGATAATTTAGGAACAGCTTTTAATTCATCATGCAAAGAGGGAAATTCTTCTAAATGTGGTAAAGCATGTAACCCTAAATAGAGGGGACTTAAAGCAAAGGCTGATAGGGCACTGTAGGGACTGGTTCCAAGACCGCTATCATTCAAAGGGAGGAGCTGAATTAAATCAAAATTGATCGACTTACACCAATCGATTAAAAGAAAAAGGTCTGTAAATTCCCCAATTCCGCATGATTGAGAGGAATGAACACTAAATAAGGGAACATTGATTCCATGATGGTGCTTGATACCGATTCTCTCCCACTGTTTAGCCGCAAGAGAATGAAGTAAGAAAGTAGGATCTATCATCTTTGATAACCAAATGGAGGTGCAGGAGGAGTATTGGTAATTTCTGTAATATAGGGAACATTTCCTTGATTGAGAGCATCGGACCAAATTTTCGCTTTGGCAACAAAAGGTGAAAGAATGCTTTCAATTTTGTTTTGGTCTAACTGATAAGGATCAATTAAAGTATATAAAATTAAATTACTGGATTTATGGCTTAAGCCAAAAATTCCGCTCGAAGGGGGATAAAAATCATTCGCTTTTAAAGCTTCTTTGACCACTTCATGAAGGAATCGCCCTAACGGGAGTGTGGCTATACGGCAGCCAATTAATAACTTTCCTTCTCGATTAAGTTCAATTTGGATATTCACTCCAATTCCCATTTGAATCAGACAAGATTCATTTTCATCTGCTTTTAATGAACAATTGAAAAAAAGTTCGAATTCTTTCAAAATGGATTCAAACTGACTACTAACCATAGGGATAAAGCTCCTCAACTTTCTTTATCAACGCTTTCTTCAGCTTCTAATGCTTGCTCTTCTAATTCTTCTAATTCATCTTCAAGGTCTTCTAAGGCTTCAATAACGGCTAGATATAAATCATCGCGATGCTGCATAGAACGATAAAGCCTAGGCGACACGGCTTTGATCATATTGCGGATAGAATTTAAAAGCGTGATTTTGGCAAAAACATTTTCGACGGGATCCAAAATGACCGGATCTGTTAAACGAGAAACCAATTGATTCATTTTTTCAGCTGTGGGATAACGCTCTTCTGCAGCATCAAAAAAGAGCTTTCCGATAGATTCAAAGTTGAAGTGAGCTCGAAAGGAATCTCTTTTCATTCGTTATCCGTATGCGTTTCAATTAACCTGAGTTTTAAGTTTACTTAATTTGAAAATCAATTAATTTGTTATATTTTTTTTATTTTTTTCCTTTTTTTGGAAAGAAACATAGAATCTAACAAAATTAAAACTCAGGTTTTCGATATAGTCTTAGGCTGCTGCTCGATTGATAAAGCCTGCTTGATTCATTGTTTTTTCAGCAATCTTGCTTTCTGTTTTGGCACTTATATAGACAAAGGCAACGGCTCTTCTACTTTGTGTAGCGTCAGTATATTGTTGTAGTTGGCTTGGCTCTAGGGTTGGCATATTAGTTGGGTTGAGATTTCCTCCATCCACCGTTTGCACATTGACACGTTTTAATTGATTGCCTAAATGGTGATAAAATGTTTTAAGATCGTTAAATAAACGGGTAGCACCCCCATTTTTTTCATACTCTTTACGGATATTTTGGACATCTTGCGGATTATCTAAAATATCTCGAAGTTCATCTAAAGCTTCTTTTGTAGAACGATCGGAAGCATCAACAACACCACTAGCCAGTCCAATAATTTTTTTTGCCTGCTCAATGGCTTTACTATTTGGTTTGCCATCTGCACCTGGCATATCATAGTAGTCTTTTTTAGCGACTTTAATATGAGCCGCAACTTCTGTCAAGCGTTTGCTATCTTCGCTATCTTTAGGAAGTTTTTCTAATTTTTTTTCAGTCACAAACAACAGAAATTCAAAGGTTTTATCGATCTGTGAACTGTCAGGATCTTTGATTTTTCCACTTTTTGGATCGAAAGTGCGAAGGCGCTCAGTGATATGGTCAATAATTTCTTTAGAAGACATTTTAGGAGTAATACCAGCACCTAAATCTTGAGCAAGAGAACTCAAAATCGCCATTTCTAGGTGATAATTTTTATTATTTCCTTTTCCTAAAAAGTCCCCAGCAAATTGATCAGCTTCTTCTTTACGAACTAAAACAGATTCTTGGACTTCTTTCGCTTTCTCAATTTTTTCTGAGCGAGGGGGAGCAGCAAGTTTTTTGGTTTGTGCTGTCATCCCTGTGCTCGCATTTTCTTCTGCTTCACGAGCGAGTTTTTCTTGAGAAGCTTCTGCCGAATTTTCTTGCAGAGCCAAACTATTTTTTGCAGAGACTTGCTGAGTTGCCTCAAGACTTTCGTCAAAAGCGGCATCTTTTGCAGCAAAGGCAGCATTTGCAGCAGCTGCATTAAAAGATGAAGGAATACTCATGATCCCACCTCCCATCAGAGAGTTTTAAGAATTTAAGAAATCTGGATACGCCCTAAAGGCTGTATGCGGATTTCAGGAACAATCTCTTGGTAAGAAACCACAGAAATATCAGTAAATTCCATTTCAATGAGTTTTCGAACGAATCGTCTCACGTCGATTGCAGTCAAAATAACGGGCGGTTGTCCACCGGGAGGAGGAGGAGATACCGTATTGCGTACACCTTGTAAAATAAGTTGAACAGAATCAGGATCTAGGGCTAAATAAGACCCGGCTGATGTCTGTTTAATGGCACCTCTTACCATATCTTCAATTTCAGGGTCTAAAATATAGACCGATAGAACGGACTGACCCTGAGAATATTTATAGCTAATAAACCTTTTGAGCGATGAACGAACGTATTCTGTCAAAAGAACGGTATCTTTTTCAGTTTGGGCCCACTCACCAAGAGCTTCTAAAATTGTTCTTAAATCTTTGATCGAAATTTGCTCTTGGATCAAACGTTTGAAAATATCTGTCATTTTTTGAAGCGGTATCAAACGTGTGACTTCTTTGACGAGATCGGGAAAAGATTTTTCAACAAACTCTAACATCGATTTAACTTCTTGAATTCCAACAAATTCATTCGCATAATGACGGAAGAAGTAAGATAAATGTAAGATCATCACTTCCAAAGAGCTCCAGTAACGGATTCCAGCTTTATCTAATAACTCTTTGTTTTTTGCATCTACCCAAAGAGAAGGAAGACCTAACGAGTTTTTATAAGAAACGAAAGGAAGATTATAACGTTTAAGATTTTCTTCCGATTCGTTGGTAAGTAGATGATTTTCTAAAACTTTTCCTCGCACAATGGGAACTTCATTTAAGTGAATTGAGTATTCATCTTTATCTAAAATGGGTGAGTCAGTTCGCACATGTACACCAGGAAAACGAACTCCCAAGTCGGCGTAAAGTGCTTGTCTCATTTTAGGAATCATTTGATCGATAAAGCTTGTCCCTTTATTTGCTTTTTGAATTTCTATAGACAACCCTCTACCAACCTCTAATACGACTGGGAGTGTTAATGCATAGCTGTCAACTCCACCCCCAGAGATAACTTTATGACCTCTTACAGAGGTTTCTACTGAAGAATCGCTACCAGCGGCAGACTGAATTGTCCCTCCACCCATGGAACCAACGCTTCCTCCACCTAACAAGGCTTTTTGTTCATTGCTCCATAAAGCATAACCAATCAAACCAAGTGCAGCAGCAGCAATTAGAAAAGGAGGCATCGGAAAACCGGGAACTAAACTCATACCCATCAAAAATGCGGCGGTAATCATGAGAGCTTTAGGTTGTTTTAAAATCTGACCAGAGATTTCAGTCCCTAAATTTTCAACTTTTTCGCTTCCAGAAACACGAGTTGTCACAATACCGGCAGTAATTGAAATTAAAAGAGCGGGAATTTGAGAGATCAATCCATCTCCAATAGATAATAACGCATACGTTTTGGCTGCATCACTTGCTTCCATTTCATTCATGGTCATTCCGATGATCATTCCACCAATAACATTAATTAAAGTAATGACGATACCTGCAATCGCATCTCCTTTAACGAACTTCATTGCCCCGTCCATTGCTCCATATAATTGACTCTCTCTTTGGATGGCTAATCTTTTTTCGCGAGCTTGATTGGAATCCAAAATTCCTGCACGCATGTCTGCGTCGATGCTCATTTGTTTACCTGGCATCGCATCCAATGTAAAACGAGCAGCAACTTCGGCAACTCTTTCCGCCCCTTTTGTGATCACTAAGAACTGAACTAAAGTAATAATTAAGAAGATAACGCCTCCAACGACGAAATTTCCTCCAACGACGAAGTTACCGAACTGGAAAATGATTTCTCCAGCATTAGCGTGTAAAAGAATTTGTCTAGTAGAGGCAATGTTTAATCCTAAGCGGTATAACGTGGTAATCAAAAGCAGAGAAGGAAAAATAGATAAATGAACAGCGCTTGGAATGTAAAGAGCAACCATTAAAAGGGCAATTGAAGAAGAAAGATTAATAGCGATTAAATAGTCAATCACGTGGGGATTGACAGGAAAAATAATCATAACAAGAATACCGATGATTAAAACGGCTAGTGCAATGTCGCTGGATTTCGAAATTGCTTCGAGCGAGCGATCTCCGCCTAATCGAGCTGTAATTCCATCTAGGATTTTACGAATGGCATTCATGTCAGGTTTTTCTCCGATAATTTTTCAAAGCTTATAAGTTTAGAGGCTCGGGGATTTCAGTTCCATCTTTTAAAGAGGCAATCCAACGCATAATTTCTGCTAAGGCTTCATAAGTGTCTTCAGGTACATATTCATAAATTTCTCCTTGTTCCCAGAGAATATGCGCTAAAGTAATATTCCTTAAAACAGGGATGTCATTTTTTTCAGCAATTTTTACAATACGTTCAGCTAAAACATCTTTACCCATTGCTAAGATATAAGGAGCTGCATCCATGTGTCTTTCATAGCCAATTGCGATTGCTAAGTGAGTTGGGTTAGTGACAACTGCTTGGGCACGTTTAACACCACCTGTTGGTCCCTCTTGATAAGCAATTTCTTGCGCAATTTGTCGTCGTTTCCCTTTAATATGCGGGTCACCTTCGCTGTTTTTATATTCTTGTTTGACTTCAAATTTTTCCATCATCATCTCTTTAGCGAATGTTTTCTTTTGGTAGATAAAGTCCGCAACTGCAACAACAATAAAAAATAATCCAACCTTTAATACAACCTCGACTAAAAAAGCATGAAAAACAATTAAAGCGCCAGAAATGGGCATCGACACTGTTTGAATCAAAACCGGGATACTATTATACATCACTTTATAAATCAAATAAGACGCGATAGAAATTTTAATCACGGACTTCAGGAGCTCAACCAGTGTTTTTAATTTAAATTTTGCCTTTAAGTTATCGACGGGGTTGAATTTTTTAATATCGAACTTAAACACTTCAGGTGCAAAAACTGGGCCAACTGTTAAAAATGTAATGGTTACTCCAACTAATGCAACTAAGGCCATAGTGGGGATGCTCGCTAAAAAAATCACTTCGTTGGCTTTATAAAATAAATTAACAATGACGGCGCTTAGTTCCGGCGTATTTACGGAACGGAAAGTTCCAACCAAAAAATTAGCTAATTGATGATAGAGGCTAGAAGCCAGAGCAAGAATGATGGCGACTGAAGCTATAAATGTAAAGGCAGTAGGCAAATCTTGTGATTTCGCGATTTGCCCCTTTTTTTTTGCATCTTTTAGCTTTTTTGGGGTCGCCTTCTCGGTTTTGTCGCCCATATGATTTTATCCTCCGAGAGAAATGGCAATGACAATAAAAATAAACATATATTCCTTCTTATAGTATTATATCCCTATTTTTAACCATTGTCAATGTTGTAAAAAACTAAGTTTAAAAAAATAGATTTATTTTGTTTAAGTTCATCATTCCATTAATTATAAATTTATTATAAAAATCGTTTAAAACATATTCATTTATATTTTAAATAGATAAAGCCATTATGCGAATAATTTATACAATGATTTTTACAAATTAGATCAAGTTATGACGTCTATTTTAAAATCGCTTTCGTTCACAAGCCACACAATCGGAAGTTCAGAAATTAAGCAAAACAGCAAATCAACCTGTATTTCAAGAAAATTTCATGGATAAACTTAAGTGGAAATTTTTAAATAATTATACAGCAGAAATGTCTAAAATTAAAGAAGATAATTTAAATCTGGCGAGAAAATGCCCTTTGTTCCAAGTTCAAAGTTTTTAGATGATTAAGGGAAAAATAAATGATTTATTTTTAAAATAGACAGTCCCGAAATTTGAAAATTTGATGCAGCAATTTGAAGATAAACGAAGAGAAGCATTGCACACAAAAACTTTGCATATTTAGAATGTCTTAGCAAATTTTAACTCTATTTTTAAGGGCGACCTAAAATATTCAATAATACCAATCTTTTTCATATAGATTCTCAATTAAGTGAAAAAAAATGAATTGGATAATTTAAGTGCTTCTCAATGGTTGCCTGTTTTTTAATTGTTTCATTCTGAGAATTCTTTAGTTGAGCTGATCTCTTAGCTTCATTCAAATGAAAAGCAAGTATACAAATAATTAAACTTATTACAGGATGATTAATTTATTAAAACTTAAATAGCTTTCAAACCAATTTTGAAAAGGCAAGTGTGAGTGAATGAAATTAAGCAAATAACGAAATTTTCTACCTCATAAAAGTAAAACTTTTAAGAAATTTTTCTTATTATGTTTAATTAATGAGCCTTTTTTAAAGAATGAATAACCTTTTAATCTATCCGAGTGTACAAACTTATCTACAGAATTCAAAAATTAGAGATGTGTTTTTTAGCCAAATAATATCAAAAAAAACAACCATTTTTCGAGCTACAAAAATCCTAGGTAATTTAACTTTATTTAAATTAACTTATTTTTTAATATAAATTTTTCTGAGATTTTGTTATCATTTGATTTTAATAAATTTAAACCATTATTTTAGTTTATAAATAATAATAAGTTTTGGGTTTCCTTCTCAAAATTAGAGGGAAAATTTATTAAAATTTAGATTTTCAAGTGGATAAAATCTAAACTTGTAGTTATGTTTTATTTATTTTTTTATTTTAGGTTTAAATGCAACTTTCGACATTTATCAATTTTGCTATTCCGACGATACGAGGTTTAGATACAGCTTCTGCGATTAGGCTAGAACTTAACGATGAGCAAGCTCATCGACAAGGGCGCAATCATATTGCGGTGGCAATCCAACAAATGGAGCTTTTAAATCAAGCTTTAAGACAAGTTAAATATGCCTTAATTGCAGCCGGAAACACTAATCCTTTAAGGGGAATGACAGTAGTTGTCATTGGTGCTCCTATGTTAGTCTCTTGGCTTGCAAGTCAAGAATTTAATGATTTACGTTTGAGAACAGTTGTTAATTTTGCGCAATCACATTTACCCACTTTGAGTGTCGCTATTTCAGTCATTTCTACAGTAGCTTTATGGATATTCCATCAAAGAATTCAAGCGACTGCATTTTTGATTCTCACCACGATCGGTTTTTTAGATCGTCATTGCTTTTTACCTGCGCAAATGCATTCCCCATTAAATTATATGATGTATTCTATTAGTAATATTGCAGGAATGATTTGGGGAAATACTTTAAATCGCTTATTCTGTGTGATCAATTTAGTCTCTCCTATAGTTGATTATTTCTTTAAAAGTTACCGAGATCAATTAAACCAGGAAAATAGACAATTAAACCAAGAAAATAGACAAACTTTAAGCCTGCCTGCATCTAGCAACCCTGAACAAAGTTATCTTAATGTTTCCCTTCAAGATCTTGAAAATTTGACAAACCAATCGCGCTATGCTGTAAATCCCGTTCATTTAAAGCAAACTGTCCTTCCTTCTATCCAGGAAGATGCCAAATTAGATCAAATCTTAGACTATTTAGCAGATATTAATTGGGACAATCATCAGATTGCTCTAAGTCTTAAATTACGCGATGATGAACGTTGGAGCGAAATAGCGCGAGGAACAATATCTGAGCAAGATTATTTTAAAGAAAACCTTAAAGCTTTTATTAAAAGCATCAAAAATCGAGATATGGTTGGACCTCCTCAAAATTATCAAATGCTAGACTTCTATTGTAAATTTATTGCTCAAGAATTGCGTCACCAGGATGAAATGAGCCGAGCAGATATTCTTTTAAAATTAGGAGTTGAAGGGGGGCAATATTGTGGAATTGGTAAATTTAGAGTCGTAGAAGAGGTATTTCATAGTTTAATTTCTCAAAGTGAAGCGCTTCCACTGCAACAAAGAATATTTGCAACTCTCTTTTTAGAAAGAACTAGAATGTTTCAAGCAGTTTATCAAACAGTTTTGACATCCAATCTGTTTAGCTATTTGTTAAGTAAAATCGCCAAGATAAATGATGTGCATAAATATAACATTTGTATAAATATGACAAAGATTGGAACGCAATTTGGTGTTGCTCATCAAGCTGCTTTAAATGATGAAAATGCTTATATTGCCCCCATTTTTAAAATTTTTCCTCTATTTGACACAGCTGTCCGAAAACTCCTACGAGAAGGTGGATTAGTAAATTCTTATTTTGATTCTCAATCAAATGAGCGTTGGGTTAAAAAATGGGTGTATTTAAAACCTTATGATCAAATAACAATCATAAACCATATTCAAACAACTATTGGTACACCGCAAATTCCCAAAGCAGATATTTACCAATGGTGGTCGGAATGGATTGATCGACAAGAAGTGGAAGTAGAGAGAAAACAATCTCTAAAAGAGGAGCTTACCATGGAAGGAAAACTCCTAGGTGAAAATTTAGAAATGAATGGAAAAATTCAAAATAAATTTTTAATTGCCATGTTGCAAGAAATGGGAATTCTTTTAGACAGCGCTGTTGCTCCAATTTCAATATTTTGATATTTTAAATCTCATTTTTGTTTAAAAGGATTTAATTATGTCAACAAACCTCTCCGTAGGAATTGTTGGTTTACCCAATGTCGGTAAATCAACGCTTTTCAATGCCCTCACATCTAATCAAGCAGCTGCTTCTAACTATCCTTTCTGTACGATTGATCCAAATATTGGAATTGTTGATGTGGTGGATGATCGCTTAGATCGTTTGTCTGCTTTGTCCAATAGTAAGAAAATTGTCTACGCGAACATGCAATTTGTCGATATTGCGGGAATTGTTGAAGGGGCATCTAAGGGAGAAGGATTAGGAAATAAATTTTTATCAAACATTCGGGAAACAGATGCAATTGTTCATGTCGTACGTTGCTTTGAATCAAGTGATATTATCCATGTCGCGGGTAAAGTTGATCCAATTCATGACATTGAAATTATTAATATGGAACTGCGTTTAGCAGATTTACAAATGATTGAAAATGTACTGGCCCGTTTAGAAAAACAAGCCAAAACAAAAAAAGAACTCGTGCTCAGTTTGGAAACATTAAAAAAAGTTTCCGAACATTTAAATGAGAATAAACCCGTTAGAACTCTTGAATTAACAGATGAGGAAAAAGAAAGTATTGAGGCTTATCGTTTTCTTTCTTCTAAAAAAGTTTTATATGTGGCCAATGTTTCTGAAGAAGAATTACCAGAAATGGATAATGAATTTGTTCGCCGAGTTAAAGATTATGCAGAAGCAGAGGGAAATGCTGTTATTCCGATTTGTGCTAAATTAGAAGAGGAAATTGCTCAGCTCCCTTT
The DNA here is from genome assembly GCF_000648255.1 of Candidatus Protochlamydia sp. R18. NCBI lineage: Bacteria > Pseudomonadati > Chlamydiota > Chlamydiia > Parachlamydiales > Parachlamydiaceae > Candidatus Protochlamydia > Candidatus Protochlamydia sp. R18. The sequence continues at coordinate 24,981 of NZ_BASL01000771.1, forward strand.
GGCTGAAAGGAAAAGTTTCTTAGAAAGTTTGGGCCTTCAGCAATCAGGCCTTGAGCGTTTGATCAAAGCTTCTTTTAGTATGCTTGGACTGTTGACCTATTTAACAACAGGTGAAATTGAAACGCGAGCTTGGACTATCACCGAGGGAACTCATGCGGCTGAAGCAGCAGGCAAAATTCATTCGGACATTCAAAAAGGATTTATTCGTGCAGAAGTGGTTGCCTTTGATGATATGATGACTTACAAAGGCCGAGCTGGAGCAAGGGAGCAAGGAAAGGTTCGGGCTGAAGGAAGAGACTACCTTGTCAAAGATGGGGATGTCATCCTTTTTATGCATCATTAATCTTAATCATTCTAAAGGAACTATTAAGTGAACGGAGAAAAAAAATTATTATTTGTCAGCTGTGCCTCTGCGCTGGAACCTCTTTTGTTAGAAGAGCTTCAAGAGCTTGGATTGACTGATTTACAAACGGGCTATCGAGGTGTTTTTATCAATCAATGGAATTGGGCAGACATCTATAAAATTAATTATGCATCACGTTTGGCTACCCGTGTTTTGTTGCCTCTTTCTCGCTTTAGGTGTTTTGACCGAAAATCTTTATATCGACATATTTATGACATTGATTGGTCTCTTTATTTAAAAGAAGGAAATACATTTGCTATTGATGCTAACGTTCATCATCGCGAACTCCGTAACAGTCTTTTTGCTGCGCAAGTTGTTAAAGATGCGATTTGCGATCAGCTAAGACATAAAGTGGGCAGACGCCCTTCTGTGGATGTACAACATCCTCATGTTCAACTGAATCTTTATATTCAACATTCACTCGCTATCATTAGTTTTGACACATCTGGGACTCCTCTACATAAAAGAGGTTATCGACAAGAAACAGTCGAAGCTCCTCTTCAAGAAACATTAGCTGCCGCGATACTTCGTTTAGCAAAATATTCAGCTGATAAAGTTTTTTTAGATCCTTGCTGCGGATCAGGAACTCTTTTAATTGAAGCGGCATTAATGGCAAGCCAAACCCCTCCTGGTTATCTAAGGCAAAAGTGGGGATTCATGAACCATCCTGATTATCAAGCGAATGAATGGTTAAAAGTGCGTAATCGATTAGATGAGCATCGCAAAACAATTCAGCCAGGCCACCTTTTTGGGATTGACATCAATAAAAGTGCCGTTTGGGCCACTAAAACGAATCTAAAAGCTGCAGGTTTTGGGCAAGCTGTTGAAGTCTTGCAAGCAGATTTTAGAGAGTTTTCACCAACTGTTCCACCCGATTTGATTGTGACCAATCCACCCCATGGTAAAAGATTAGAAGAAGAAGACCAACTTCGTCCTTTTTACCGTTCATTGGGCGATTTTATGAAGAAAAAAACTGCTAGGCCTGCACAAGGTTTTGTATTTACAGGTAATTTGGAACTTGCTAAAGAAGTAGGACTTGCTGCATCTAAACGACATGTTCTCAACAATGGGGGCATTGATTCGCGTTTACTTGCCTATGAACTGTATTGATCGTGAATTCAGCGGCTTATTAATCTGAATAGTTCGCATATTAGGGGACTTAAGATTTAATTTATTAAGATTTATCTGTTTTTGAGAGGATTTGCATGCAAGGTCCTGATTTTTTGCCTCCGAACCTTAATGCTTATCTCAATTTAGAGTCTGACCGAGAGCTTTTTCAAGCGTTAACGAAACAGCCCCTAGATTTAATTGCTTTTTTTGAGGCCGGTTGTGAGGACGAAGCTTGGTTTACAAAACACGTTGGTTTTATTCAATTAATTATTAGATGGACTGCAAAGTCATTCTATTTGAATCAACTCCCTATCTACTACGCAGAAAAACTAGCTCACATTATTCGATCTCACCAACATCAACTTAAACCTTATTTGTTATTTCAACCTGCTTTATTTTTAACATTTAAATTAATCATTCAAGGTCAAATTCGTATTGTCAATAGCCTTTTACTGGGTACCATTAGTCCTTTTTTTAAAGACCTTTTTATCAATTATTATCAGCAACTGAAAGATCGATGGGAAATCCCAAAAATTTCTCTAGATACCTTTAATTGGATCGAGAGCTATGCGTTAAAAGAAAATGCAGAAGAATTGTGGCGATGTGAATCTCATGAATTAATGGCAATTATGCAGCAAGCGCAAGCTTGGAGAATTCAAGGTTTAGTGCGTGATTGTGCGAAATTACTAAAGAAGTACATTAATCAAGAAAATGTCGTTGAAAACCTCATTAAAGCGCACCGTCAATATTTTTTAGATTGGAAAGTGGTTATCAGCGAAGTTTTTAATAGTTATGGGTATGGATTAAAATTATTACCTTGCCAAAGTGAGACTGAACTACGCGTTGAATTTTTAGATTTTAAACAAGAAACGTTAGATCTTTTTCATCAACTTGCCTCCTTTATCACCCATCTCACGTTTAGTGAGGATTTAAGTACAAGCCCTTACTATGGAAAATGTGTGAATGCTTGTCGAAGACTCATGGGAGCAGATTTGACAAGCTCTACCATTTATGACAACCAGTTTGATGATTTACCAGGCTCTTTGGGTGAACTAAATCTTTCTGTTTGTGGTTGGCTACGCCCTCATCATATTCGAGAGATTGGCCACCAATTTTTAAACTTGAAAAAACTGACTTTAGATGGAAATGTGCATCTCAATTATCAATCTTGGGGAGAATTGCATCGTTTACAAACGTTAATTAGTTTAAGTATAAGGCAATGTCATCAATTGACGAACGACGATTTAAAATTGATTTGTCGGAATTGCTCTCGTTTAGAAGAATTTGATGTTGAAGAATGTCGTCTTCTAACAGATCAGGGAATATTGGAAATTTTTTCTAGCTGCTCCCACCTTTCTAAATTTAATTGTAACCGTTGTGACTTAATAACTGATAAAGGTCTTTTGGAAATAGGAGTTAGGGCGCATTTGTTATCTCAACTCAGCATAGAAAGATGTTCAAAATTAACAGATCAAGGACTTCTTTATTTTCTTGGTTTAAAACCCAATTTAAAAGAGTTATCGATTAAAGGTTGTGAGTTTTCTCTTACCTGTCTTGAAGAGATCCGACGTGAATATCCTTTTTTAAAACTGCTCGATTAATTGTTAATGGAAAGTGAGTACTATTAAAGGATATCAGGTAGTGCTAAATAGGTAAGGCTATTTCAATAAACTGATCTAATTTGATCGAGTAATTGTTCTATAGTTAATTGAATTTAATCGTGAGTAATAGATACAGTCTGAGTTAAAAAATTGTGGGATACTCTAAAGAATTAAGGTAAAAAGCATTCAATTATTTATAAACTGGACATTCTGCAGAAGAAGTAAGATAAGTTTTCGGTGTAGCATACAGTGTTTAACTGACTGAAACGTCAAAGAAATGGATGTTTAAAACATAAACCAAGAAAAAGGCATCCAATTAAAATTGATAATGACCAACTAAAGAGCTATATCAAAAAATGCCCTGATAGTATTTGAAAGAGATAGTGAAAGAATTTAATATAGATCCTTCCTTTAATTCTATGCTTGTAAAAGGCTTAAAAGCACCTTTAAAAAAAGCCTTATTTTACAAAAAAATATTATAGTCAAGTGTTAACCATTAAGATGTTTCTTACTGCTTTGTGCCTTTATCAAAGAGGCTAAAAATTGAGGGCCTCTATCCATAATTTCAAGTAGCCGAAGAGCCGCATGACTTGGTCTGCGAGAGCCTTGTTCCCATGCTTGAATTGTATTCAAGCTAACATTAAGATAAGCAGCCAATAAGCTTTGAGAACAATTAAGTTTATTTCTCAGGTGTTTTATATCTTTTGCTTGATACTCTTTTGGCTGCTGTGGAATTTCTCCAGCATCAATTCTAACTTTTTTGACTCTAACATTTTTAAAACTCCCTTTTTCATAGGAAATAGCCTCTTCTAATCCTTCTTTAAGAAGGTCAAACATTTTACCCATGATTTACTTCCTCTTTTAATTGTTTCACCAAATGAACAATCAGTTTTTTTTTCTTCAGCTGATAAATCTTCTTTCACATTTTTAGGATATAAGACAATGAGATAGAGCTTGCCCTTTTCCGGAATATCTAAATAGTCTACTCTGGAGCCCCCTCTTTTACCTTTATTCATACTTTTTAATCGAGTTTTCCTTAGGCCCGACAAGCCAGGGATAACATCACCTTCTTGAGGATTTTTAATTAGTTTCCATTCGAAATCGTCAAAATCGGATATTGACAATCTGCCTTGTTTGATTAATTCATCTAAATAGCGAGAAAAAGGCGATAACTGAATAATTGTTCGTTCCATACTTTTAATATACCACTTAGTGGTATATTAAAACAATTAACTAAATGCAAAAACTAAAATTTATCTAGATAAAATAGGTGTACGTTAAGACGCAGAATCGGGCAGTTATCGGGTAAAAGTGTACAAAAGCTTGGTTGCGAGACAGAAATTGAATAGTAGTCTTTGTCATTAATTGTTGATACCGCGCTTGTTAATTTGAATTTAACTTATCTCAGATGTCATTGGCGCTATAAGAAAGCCCTTTTGAATTCTTTCTCGAATCTAAAACGGTTGTAATGATCGTCTTTAAGGAAATTAAAAATGGCAGGCTAGCGGTCCGGTTTTATAGGGGCAACTCCATTAAATAAATCCACATAATAAACTCTTATTCTTGAATTGTTTTACTGGTTCAACAACATACCTATTTCAGCCTTGAAGTATTAAAAGTCTAAAGTTTGAATTTTATTTTGATCAGCTTTTACAAGCTCAATATCTTGTCGAATCTGTGAACGTAATTGTTCTATATTTTCAAATTTTTTTTCGGGGCGTATATAGTGTTGAAAAATCACCTCAATGGGATCTTCCGAAAACTCTGTTTGACCAGTCAAAATATGCACTTCTAGAAGAGGAATGTTATCTTGTCTAATCGTGGGGGCAAAGCCTAAGTTGGCAATTCCTGGTAAAATTTCTTGCCCTTTTTTAATCTCAACCGCATAAACACCAAACGGGGGTAAGCAAAGATTTTGCACTTCTATATTGGCTGTAGGGTAGCCCATTTGTCTTCCTTTCCCAAGTCCGCTTGAAATAGTTGAATAAATAGAATAAGGACGCCCTAAAAGAGCTTGGACTTTTTTTAAATCTCCTTCTTGCACAAGCTTTCTTATAGAGGTGCTAGAAACTGCTAACCCTTCATAGCGATATTCATTTAAATAGTGAACTTCAAAACCCCACATTTCCGCTAAAGATTGCATCACTAAACGATTACCTTGTCTATCTCTGCCAAGTGTTGCGTCGTGTCCCAAAATGAGATGAGAAAAGGGGATAAATTGCCGAATACGCTCAACAAAAGAAGCAGCGCTATGTTTAGCAAGGTAGTTGGTAAAGGGAATGAGAAATAAATGGTTTACATGATTAGACTCTAATAATTTTATTTTATGAGGAAGAGTGCAAAGAAGTTTGGCAGGATCTTGCGGGCGTAAAACTTCAGACGGATGATTGCTGAAAGTAAGAACTGTTATTTCTGCATCAGACTGTTTAGCAATAGCTTGAACGCGCTGTAAGACAAACAAATGACCTAAGTGAACCCCATCAAAATTCCCTATCGTGAGAATTTGAGGGATTTTTTTATCAAAAAATTCTTCAAGTTTACTATACAATTTCATTGAGGAATTATTTTTAGTCGTTACGAATCAAATTTTGTTCTAAATTGGTGATGGTATGAATCTCTGCCCCATTAAGGCAATTTTCTAAACAAAAAGCTCCGCTTCGCGTGCGGGTTAAATTGGATAAATGGGCTCCACAACCGAGTTTTGTACCCAAGTCATACGCGATGCTACGTATATAGGTTCCTTTGCTACATTCGATGCGAAAATTTAAATAGGGATAATTGTACGAAAGTAACTCCGTATGAATAGAAATTTTTACGGGCTGTCTCTCTACCACTATTCCCTGTCTTGCTAATTCATACAACTTTTTCCCTTGTTGCTTTTTGGCAGAAAACATAGGCGGGACTTGTTCTATTTTTCCTTGAAACAAAGAAAAGGCTTCTTTGATCTGTTCTAGAGTCGGAATAATATTTGATTGAGATAATACCTGGCCTTCACAATCGTAAGAATCTGTAACAACTCCTAAATAAGCTTCAGCAATGTATTCTTTATCACTCAAAAGAAATTGATCGGAAAGTCTCGTGTAACTACGACCGACTAACATCACCATGACGCCTGTTGCAAAAGGGTCTAAAGTGCCGGCATGCCCAATTTTTTTTACTCCGAGTCTTTTGCGAAGATCTCTAACAAGGCTAAAGGATGATTTACCCTTAGGTTTATTGATAAGTAGAATTCCTTCTAAATGAGAAGGAGGAGTGCTAAGACTCCTGTTCAAGCTGGTCACTATTGTCTCCTTGGCGGGACTCTCTTTCTTTTGTGATTTTTCCAAGTAATTCTTCAATGCGCATGTGTTTATCAACGCTATCATCTAATTTAAAATTAAGCTCTGGAAAATAGCGCATAACAACTTTTTGTGAAGCATTAACTGCAATAAATCCAGCAGCAGATTTTAAAGCTTCAATCGTTTCCACTTTCGCTTGCTCAGATCCAATAATACTGATAAATACTTTCGCATGTCGTAAATCTCTTGAAATTTGAACACGAGTCACTGTGACAAGTTCAGTGACGTACGGATTCCGCACGTCACGTCTAATGACCTCTGAAATAACTTCTTTTAATAGTGAGTTGAGTCTGTCTGTTCGCTGAATAGCCATTTTTTTTATAACTCTTGAGATATATAAGTGATGTCATAAGCTTCAATAATATCTCCTTCAAGGATATCTGTGAAGTTATTAAGAAGAATACCACACTCGATTCCTTTTTGAACTTCGCGTACATCTTCTTTGACACGTTTAAGAGATGAAATTGTTCCTTTCCAAATCACTTCCTGACCTCTTTTAAGGCGTACATAGTTATTGCGGTGAATGCTGCCTTCAATAACTTGGCAACCAGCAATGATGCCGGCTTGCGAAGATTTGAAGGTTGCTTTAACAATAGCTTTACCTTTTTCTGTTTCTTGCGCAATTTTTTCGAGTAGACCAGCCATTAAGACTTTAATATCATCGATGGCATGGTAAATGATATTGTGCAAACGAACCTGAACACCTAATTGTTTAACTAGAGCTTCCGCATGACTTTCAATTTGAGTGTGGAATCCAAGGACAATCGCTTTAGAAGCAGCTGCCAATTGAACATCAGATTCAGATACTTCTCCTACACCATTAAAAATAATATTAAGATCAGCTTTATCCGATTCAATTTTTAATAAGGCAACTTTTAAAGCTTCAAGTGATCCTTGCACGTCAGCTCTTAAAACGATATTCAACATCTTTTTACCTGTTGCTGAAGCTTGCTGAAGCATGTTTTCCATCGAAACTTTTTTCTTCTGCTGCAACATAAAAGTATTTTGACGAGCTCCTTCAGAACGGACGTTTGCAATTTCACGAGCTTCTTTTTCGTTTTTCACTACGATAAATTCCTGGCCAGCTTCGGGTAAACCTGAAAGTCCTGTAATTTCAACTGGAGTGGAAGGTCCTGCTTCTTGCAATTCTTTTCCATATTCATCGTGCATGGTTTTTACACGACCCCATAGCAATCCAAATACTAAAGCATCTCCACGCTTTAGTGTTCCATTCTGAACTAAAATTGTAGCTACAGATCCTAGACCTTTATGCATTTCAGATTCAAGAACTGTTCCGCGAGCACGCATGCTTGGGTTAGCTCTCAATTCCAAAACTTCTGCTTGTAAAGCAAGCATTTCTAATAATTCTGGAATTCCTTCTCCTGTAACTGCCGAGCAATTGACTGTAATCGTTTGTCCACCCCAAGGTTCTGGAAGAAGATTCTGTTCAGCTAATTGCCTGTAAACGTTATCGGGATTAAAGTTTGGCTTGTCACATTTATTAATAGCCACAACGATGATAACATTAGCAGCTCTTGCGTGTTGAATGGCTTCAATAGATTGTTGTCTAAGGCCTTCATCACCAGCAACAACGAGGACAACAATATCTGTAACGTCTGCACCTCGAGCACGCATAGCCGAAAAAGCTTCGTGACCAGGGGTGTCAAGGATAGCGATATCACCTACAGGCGTATGACAACGGAATGCACCAATATGCTGAGTAATAGCACCAGCTTCACCAGCCGCACGATTACTTTTTCGAATCGCATCGATTAAGCTCGTTTTTCCATGGTCAACATGACCCATGAAGGCAACGACAGGAGGTCGTAACTGTAGTTGATCACTTGGAGATTGTTGTAGCTCTTCTCGAATACTCTTATCAGTAATCTGAATACGCTTTTCTTCTGCTGTGTCAATTGTAATTTCACATCCGAATTCTTGCCCAAGCAATTGTGCTGTTGTTTCATCTTCTAACAAGTCATTTAGTGTAACAACAACACCTTGTAGAAATAATTTCCCTACCAATTGTGATGCTTTTAATTTCATTTCAGAAGCTAAGTCTTTAATAGAAATAGGAAGACGTACCTTTAAAGAAGTAGGACGTATTGTTGTATCTTCTTGTATATTTTGGCGTTGTTTATTTTTCTTTTTACGCCAATGTTGATCTTCGTCCGAAGTTCGAAGCCCTTGTCTATCGCGTGCATCAAATTGACGAGTTTCTGGCTTACGTGCAGGTTTAATATCTTTAAATTCTTTAAATTTAGGAGATTTAAGCCCTTTACGAGCATCATCATCTGCAGTAAGTACTTTAGGCTCTTCAAAACCTTTAATTTTCGGTTTGATTTTATTTTTATCAAGTTTTTCTTTGTTTGCTTCAGAAACTTCTTTTTGATTTGAGCTATTGGCTTCCAATGGGCGAGAAACACGCTCTGGCTGAGGTTTAGGTTTTATGAAATCTCTCATGTGCTTTCCAGTCGGACCAAGTTTCTCTTGAGGTGGTAATGTTTCTCGAATAGGAATATCTCTTTTCTGGTTTTGATAAACGTGTGTAATAGAAGTTTTGTCCTCGACAAGTGATTTAGGCTCGGCTGGAGCAGGGGTTGCAATAGTCGGTTCGATAAAAGTTGTAGGCTTGGTTTCGTTAGTTTTAATTTTTTCTGCAAATTCTAATTCTTGCGAACTGTCTTTTGAAGGCGCTTGAGAAAGCTCTTCCCCAAAAATTTCTTGACGAATTTCTGCACTTGTTTTCATGCGAGATTTTTCTTCAATGACTTTTGCAGCTTCTCTAGAAATAGATTCCTCATCTTGGGAGGTTTTAATCTCTTCTGTTATTTCCTTAGATGATTGGTCTGCAGGTGCTTCTGCAAAAGCGGATTTAGAACGAGCTCGAATTCTTGGAGCTTCTTCTTTTGGTAATTCTTCCACTTCTGTTTTTGTTGTTTTGGACGTAGATTTAGCGGCAGAGGATTTCTGGGTAGACTCCTCTTCCTTTTTCTTCGCCAACTTGCTTTTTAAACCGCTTAAATTAATCGCTTCTGCAATTTGGGCGTTTTTAATATTCAATTTTAGATTCTTGGCCAACGCTCTATGTCCTTTGTTTTCTTATTTGTTCTAAAATTTTATCTGCCATTTCAAGGCTAATGCCTGGTATTGCGGCTAATTCTTTAGGAGTTGCCGTTAGCAGAGATTTTAATGTATGATAACCAGCATCAACCAGATGGTCAAAGATTAAACTGTTGATTCCTTCAATACCTACCAAGGGTTGATCAAGAGTTGGGTCATCTGTTGCAGCCAATTCGTTTCTTTCAATTGCCATGGCACGATTATAATCTGTCATACGCTGTACCTCTAAGTCATATCCAATAAGTCGACTATTAAGGCGTGCATTCATTCCTTTTTTACCAATGACTGCTGCAAAATCATCGTCTTCTACAACAATAGAAATGATACCATCTTCTTCATTTAAATTGATCTTTCGAATTTCTATGGGAGATAGGGCATTTTGCAAAAGTTCAATAGGATCATTTGAAAAAGGAATAATATCAATTTTTTCGTTATGAAGTTCACGTACAATGTTCTTTACGCGATTGCCTCTCATTCCAACGCAAGCTCCGACAGGATCAACTTTCAAATCAGTCGAGCGAACGGTGAGTTTCGTGCGATAACCTGCATCACGAACAATCTTGTCAATAATAATTGTTCCATCACTTACCTCGGGAACTTCTTGTACTAAAAGTTGTTTTACAAACTCTGGGTGGCTACGTGATAAAATCACTTCAGCGCCACCATTTTCAGTATCTTTAACTTCGAGAACAAGAGCTAGAACTTTTTCACCCACTTGATATTTTTCAGTTTTAGGATATTCCCGGGTTGGTAAAATCGCTTCAACTTTTCCAAGATCAATAATTAAATTAGAACCTCTAACAAATCGCTTAATTGTTCCTGAAATCAGTTCGTTAATTCGGTGGCGATATTCTTCATAAATTACATCTCTTTCAGCCCCGCGAAGTTTTTGTGTAATAATTTGGCGGGCTTTTTGCGCAGCAATTCGACCAAAATCTTTGGGAGTCACAACGATGTCAATAAACTGTCCAATTTCAGCATCTGGGTCAATTTCACGCGCCGCTAGTAAAGAAATTTCTTGAGAGGGGACTTCTACATCATCCACAATTTCCTTTTCACAATAAACATCAATATTCCCAGTTTTTGGATGGATAGTGACTGTTACATTGGAGGCTCCGCTCACGCTTTTACGAGCTGCTGCTTGTAAAGATTCTTCAATCGCACTGATAACAAGCTCTCGCTTAATGCCTTTTTCTCGTTCTAAATATTCAAAGATTGCAATCAGATCTTTGTTCATACTTAATGCCTCAATTCTGTAAATAGATAAAATACTTTGTATCTAAATTCTTATTATTAGACTTCGAAATTTCATTCATTTGCTAAAATCTCGAATTTAGAAACAACCTCAGTCATTACTTAGTCTATCATAAATCATTCATTCTAAAAGTAATCGACTCAATGAGAGGAGTAACTCTTCAGCAAACCTTTCGAATTTATTCTTTTCTTAAAGGGTTCTCTGCTTGTTGTTAAAACTTTAACAACGAGTAAAGAATCATTTAATTTAACTTTTCTTAATGAGATAAGACCTCCAGTTAGGGAGGTCTTATCAAATAACAGTTTGTTCCTAAACCAGATCAAACTAGTTTAGGAAACGGAAGAATTACTTTTCAGACTCTTGTTCTGAGTCAGACTCGTCGTCTTCATTATTTTTCTGTTCATCTTTTTTCTTGCGCTTAGCAGGAGTCACAACAATATCGTCGCGATTATATTGATTTTGATCAATTAAATATTCTTTAATCGATAAAGCAATTTTTTTGTGTTCAGGATCTAACTTAATCACTTTAGCAGTGACTTCGTCACCTTTAGCTACGACATCTTCTACTTTTCCAAATGCTTGATCAGACAGTTCTGTAACATGAATTAAACCTTCAATTCCACTATCTAACTCAACGAAAGCACCAAATGCTGTGATTTTAGTTACTTTTCCTTTAACTAAACTTCCAACAGGCATTGTTTTTTCAATAGATTCCCATGGATTTGTACTAAGTTGTTTCACGCCAAGCGTAATTTTTTTGCTTTCTTTATCTACTGATAAAATAATAGCGTCAACAACATCGCCTTTACGTAATACTTCTGATGGATGAGAAACTTTTTTGATCCAGCTTAGATCAGAAATATGAATGAGACCCTCGACACCAGGTTCTAATTCAACAAAAGCACCATAATTTGTTAGAGTGCGAATTTCTGCCTTAACAACGTTTGAAACAGGGTATTTTTTCTCAACATCATCCCAAGGATTATGCTCTGTTTGTTTAATTCCAAGAGAAATTTTTCCTTCTTCTTTTTGAACCGATAAAACAATCGCTTCAACGTCATCACCTTTTTTGACAACTTCACTTGGATCTGTAATATTTTTTACCCATGACATTTCAGAAACGTGAATGAGTCCTTCGATCCCTGGCTCGATTTCAATAAAAGCACCGTAAGGAAGAAGATTAACAATCTTACCATGAACGCGTGTTCCTGGTGGGTATTTTTGCTCGATCTGATCCCATGGATTCGGTCCTTTTTGTTTGAGACCTAAAGCAACACGACCTTTGTCTTTGTCTACACTTAAGATCATGACTTCAAGTTTTTGACCTAATTGAACCATTTCAGATGGGTGTTTAATACGCTTCCATGTCATATCTGTGATATGAAGAAGACCGTCAATACCATCTAAATCTAAGAAAACACCGAAATCTGTAATATTTTTAACAACGCCTTCACGGATATCACTAGGTTGAATGTGTTCTAATACTTCTGCTTTCTTAGAAATGCGTTCAGCTTCTAATAATTCACGGCGTGAAACAACAACGTTTTTACGCTCAATATTGATTTTTAAAATCTTGAATTCATATGTTTTGCCGAGGTAATCATCAAGATTTTTAATGCGTTTATTGTCTATTTGCGACCCTGGGAGGAATGCTTCCATTCCAATATCAACCATTAAGCCGCCTTTAACTTTTCGGATAACACGACCTTTAACAATTGACCCTTCTTCACAATGCTCTAGAATGTATTCCCATTGACGGAGGCGCTCAGCTTTTTCTCTTGATAAAACAATCTGTCCGTTATCATCTTCTGCTTGATCAAGTAAAACTTCTACTTCGGCATCCAAATAAACTTGAGAGGGATCGGAAAATTCTTCAATAGGTACAAGCCCTTCAGATTTTAACCCAACATCGACAACAACATGATCTTTCGTAATCTCTACAATGCGACCTTTCAGTATGCTACCAGGGCTCATTAAAGAGTTTTCGTCAGCTGGAAGTGCTTCTTTTTGAGTTAAAAGGTTTTTAAATAATTCTGCATCTGTTTCTTGAAACTGGACATCATCAACGATGTTGCTTTCATTCCAAGTATGTTGAGGGTGTTTAAACATTTAAAGGTTTCTCCTATTTTCATATAAAAGAGATAGATTACCAGCGATAAAGAAAAAAAGCAACGAAAAGGGAATAATTTTTTAGAGAGCAAAAATAATGTAAAAGATGGGAAAATCAAAAAATATCAAATAGAAGAAGTCGAACTAATCCATGAATAATTTTTCGTTTTGAATGAAATAACGAAAGTAATAAAATAATTAACAAATTTTAAAATTATTTTCAATAGTCAAAGAACATACTCAAAAATTGAAAATCAAAAGATCTTTACTCAACAGGTTCAATTAAATCAAAAATAGACAAATTTTCAATGGAATGGAGAAGTTAAAACTATTTTTAATAAAAACAATTTATTTTGAGATCTAAATTCAACCAATTTTTTGCTTTTTTTGGAATGTTAAATCATATTATTAATTTGGAAAGATAAAAAAATTAATGATAATTAAACTGTTTCTTAAAAAAAGGATGAATGTAGACCGGTTAATATTAGTTAATATCAACTCAGTGAAGTTTCGTTGATGGCTAGTTAAAGAAATTTCTATCAACTTTATTTTATTTTCTTTAATAGAAAAATAAATTCAAATTGTTTATAATTAATCATCGGAATTTGCTTTTTGACTCTGATAAGCTAAACTAATTAAAGATCAGAAATTAGGTTCAAGTGTTTTTTATCAAAAAATAGAATACGCGTAAGATTCCTCATTGTTCGATTCATATCACCCAAAATTTATGAAAACATTAGTTATGAAATTTGGTGGGGCCTCTGTAGCTTCTCCGGAGCATTTTGCTCGCATTGCTGATCTAATTATTGAACGTCAATGTGTTTTCTCACGTTTAGTGATTGTTGTCAGTGCTATGGGACAAACGACGAACGAATTGATTAAATTAGCTCATCAGGTGCACCCAAATCCTCCTCAGCGTGAATATGATATGTTAATTAGTGCGGGAGAGCGAATTAGTATGACTCTACTTGCTATGATCCTTTGCCGTAAAGGTAAAGACGCAGTAAGTTTTACTGGAAGTCAATCAGGAATTTTAACTTGTTCTCAACATACTAGTGCTCATATTATTGATGTACGTCCTCAAAGGCTGATTCAGACTTTAGAACAAGGCAAAATTGTTATAGTGGCAGGCTTTCAAGGGGTTAGTCAAGATAAAGAGGTAACAACTCTTGGAAGAGGGGGGTCTGATACATCAGCAGTAGCAATTGGAGTGGCTTTGAAAGCTGAAAAAATAGAGTTTTATAAAGATGTGTTAGGAATATATAACAAAGATCCTAAAATGTATAGCGATGCCATCTGCTATCCAACTCTTAATTATCAAGAAGCTTTGACAATTGTCAACCAAGGGGCCAAAGTTTTACATGCGAGAGCTATTAAACTTGCAGAGAAAAATGGCATGCCTTTGCATGTACGTTCATTTATTTCGAGGCATGATCAAGGAACTTGGATTACGAGTGTTGATTGTAAAAAATCGATAAATCCAGTTTATGAAATCTCTTAACAATAACATGAAAAAACGCTCTAAACTTACTATTACTCCTCTTTTTGAATTTTCCGAAAATGATGAAATGATGAAAAATAATTATCGGGAAATTATTTTACATGGATTAACAAAAGTGCTGCCCGAAGATTTTTTTGAATACAAAGAAACGGAGGAAGAAACAAGAGAGTATCAAAAGAATTTTTTTCGCCAATTAAATCCTTTGGTAACCTGCTCTGATAATAAAAAAATTCCGGGCTCCTTATCTTTTTTTGCTCTATCAAAATTCCGTTCTAATTCCTTTAAGTTCTTTTTCAAAATGATTAGTCATTGGTTACTTCCAGATGAAAGTCTTAATGTCGTATTAGTTCATGCCTCAGATTTTCAATTAGCAGAGTTAAGTGGCGAAATTTACACGATTTGCGAAATTGTAGTCAGTGTAAAATCGGTATCTGAATTTGAAGAGATATGCAAACATTTTCCCATCATCAGCACAGAAATAGCCTTGGGAATGCAATCAGAATTTTATGCGCAAAAAATATTAGAAATTAAAGGATTATCGGCTGACGATAAAACAACCTCAATTCGTCGTATGATTGCTCATTTAGTTAAACGTTTTCCTCACATTTATGGGGCGGATGTGTTTACAGAAATGCAACATTTATTAGTTACATGTCGAGATGATTTTAAAGCAATCAGGCAACCTCGTCATTTAAGTCGGATCATAAGTATTCAATATTTGTTTAGAAAATCTTTAAGGGAAGCAATTAAGAAAAGATCTCATCGCCGTCATTTAAGTTTAAAAATATTTCGCACTTTTCTCGTAACGCCGAAAGGTCGTAAAAGGGTGTTAGGATTACTTGTTGGCATTAATTTTTTGAGAGAACAAGAAACATTTGGTGAAAAACATTTACTAAAAGCTATTCAGCATTATTTACCATCTTCTCAATCAGTTGAGCAATCATTTTTTATCAATAAACTTGGATCAGAAAATATTGGAATTTCCTATTTAGAAATAGAAAAAAAAGACGGCAGTGATTTTACAATTTTAGAAATTCGTAAACTGCGAAAAGAGCTTCCGCATAATTTAAAAAATCGCATTGAACATAAACAACATCCGATTTTTATGCCACGAAATGAAGAAGAAGTAATTCGGAATATGTTGATTTTGACAAATCAAATCAAATATTTACGAGACATTCCTCAAGTGTTTATTACGTTTGATGAACAAGCTTATTCGCACCTTTATTTTACTGTCATTTTAGCACGCGTATTAAAACCAGATTCAGAAAGTTTGACAAAGTTATTTCAATCTTATGAAATATCAGTTGAATACATCCCTGATAGAACAAAAATTACAGGGCACATACGTAAAAAACATCCCAAAGAAGCGTCAGTATTTCGTTTAAAAATTTTGAAAGATGCATTTTTGCGGGCTGATCACTCAATCGATTTGTACAAAGCGAGGCAGGCTGTTGTAGGAGAGCTATCAAAGGTTGTTGGAGAAGTTAGAGACTATAATGGAGGGATGATTTCCAAGCAACATGAGCAACTTGTATTGATTCATAAATTACTTAAAGATACAAAAGATTATGACGAGTTATTATTAGAAAACTTTTTCTATTCATTAGCCCCCGATATTATTCGTACTTTAATCGATCCGAAAGCTTTCAAAATTTTGTTTTTGATGTTACTAGAAGGTTTAAAAAGCTATAAACATGAAAGCTATTATCTGAAATTTTACCATGAACCTTCTAATGCTTTTGCAATGATTATTTTAGAAGACCCCCTCGTAAAAGAAAGGATTTATAGAGCTGTTCACGATCTACATGTTCCTCATACAGAGCTTGCATACGCTTATACAAAAACAAGCGGAAATAATTGTATTGGGTATATTTGTTGTTCGCAAGATTCTAACGTAAGAGAATGTTTTTTTCAGGCAATTAAACAGGAATTACAACACTGGGAAACGAACCAACCGAAATTTCTTATGCATTAGCTTATGATTCTTTCTTATTAGTAAGCAATAATGTTAAATTCCTATCCTTTAAATAGAGGCGGTTGTTCCGCAATAGTTTTTTTTAATATCGGCTAATTAATTTACCCGATTACATATCTTCTAAAAATGGATGGTTGACACATTTAAACCCTCTATAGATTAACTTAATTTAACGCCAGTTTAACATAAGTTATCTTCTGGCTATCTTCTAAAGGATCTTCGTTGAAAAAAGGCCTCTTTTCTGTTAGAAGATTTTGTTTTCCAGAACAAAAATTAAGGAAAAGGCCAAAATGAACGAGATAGAGATGATCAAACTGTTTTGTCTTGTGGATGATTTTTCTAATCAATTTCACCAAATGTGTTTCCAACAATCAATAGAATAGACGAAAAGAAAAATCCGCAAAAAAACTTTTAGAAGGCCTTTAAGTGAAGTGCTAACGATTTTGCTTCTCTTTCATCGCTCCAATGACAGAACATTTAAGCACTTTTACTTAAACCATGTAAAAACAACTTTAAAATATTTATTCTCTCATCTTGTTGGGTACTCAAGATTTGTTCAACTCAACTCTGAAGCATTTTTTCCTATGTTTTGCTTGATTCAAGAACATCAAGGGATCTGTGAAGGGAGACTCTACAGTATTAACAATTTGCCTACGTCAAGCATGCCTCTTCCCATCGTGTCTTTAAAGAGCCACGTTAAAGGGGGAAAAACAACCGTTGGCTAGTTCTTTGGGTTTAAGCTCCATCTTGTGATTAATCACCACGCAGAAATTGTAGCATTTAAGTTGACAACTGGCAAACTTGATGATCGCAAACCCGTTCCAGAAATGGTAGAAGGGATGAAAGGAAAAGC
>NZ_BASL01000770.1:0-5644 GCF_000648255.1 Candidatus Protochlamydia sp. R18
GGAGCAACGGCCAGGACATGAATTTTTTGTCTTAATTCTGGCGGATAGTCCATTAAAGCATTTCGAACATAAACAGCAGCTCGGCTATGGCAAACCATTAAAATTTTTCCTTCAGGAGTATCTTTGAAAAATTCATTCCAAGATCTATGTAGTATTCGCACAGATTCATAAGCAACGTTGTTTATTAAAGCTTGTTTATAGTGGTAAAAATCACTAAACATCCCTTGGGAAGCAGAGTATACCCCAAGTACATTATGGTTAGCAAGTAAACCAAGATGGCCAAGGCTACTAAGATGATCTTGACGGCTATTATTCACACCATTCATAAACATTAAGAGTTTCCCTTGAGTCATCTTTAAGTTATAGGGCATATTGGTTAAAGGATTTTTAAAGTCATTTAAATTATATACTGCAGATCGATTATAATAAATAGCATCAGGAATTTCAGAATCTGAATGGAAAAATTCATAATCTCCTTCAGATTCACAAAATTTATGATTCACAACACTGTTTAGTGGGTCGTTATTTAGGTACTGATACACATTACTTGCAACAAAGCCAGGAATTCCAAATGCACCATAGTCGCACAAAGCCATTGTATAATCAAACGTGGTATCTAATAAACCTGAAAAGGAGAATAGCCCAAATTGATCAAAGTAGATCAGAGGGCTATGATGCACATAGGCGTAGAGGTTAGGACCGTCTTCAAAGCCGGAAGGATCAGCTGTGACCCAGCGACCGAGGTTGGGATCATAATATCGAAGACCAAATGCGACAAATCCTGTCTCGGGATCAAATCGTTTGTTAGCATAACGCCAAGGATTTCTAACCTGAGATTCTTTAATCTCTTTTCCTTTCGCATTAAGGATTTGAATTTCTCCAAAAGCAGAATAGCGATAAGTTTCAATCAGTTGCCCTTGTAAAGACTGTAACCCGCTAATTTGACCGAACAGATCGCGAATGGGGACATAGACTTGATCATTTAGTTCAATGGCAACAGGGGGATACTTTTCACCTTTCCCAAGAATTTTTAATTCAGTGATTTTTCCTTTAACGATAGCCCCAATTTCTTCCTGTCCTTGATGAAAGTACATCTCTTCTTTGACACCTTTTTTACTCAAGCGTCGATTAAAAGGATCGTAAGAGTAAGAAATTGTTTTTTGTTTGGATGTCACTGATCGGAGACGGTCAAGGGCATCGTAGGTGTAAATGGTTTTTTCTGAGCCCGTTTGTTTCTCAATTAAATTTCCATTGGGATCATAGAGATAGGTTTCCTCTCCTCTTTTTAAAAGTTGATTGAGGGAATTGTATGTGTGTTCTTGATCATCTTTAAGTAAGCGATTCGAGAGGGAATCACATTGGTATTTATGATTAGCATGTCCTTTTTCACTTTGTAATTGATAGAAATCATCATAAGTATAAGAAGAAATTTTGCCATCGGTTTCATAGCTGAGCAGATTGCCGACTTCATCATACCCTTCACTTGAAATTGTTTGTTTAAAAAAAGGGGAGGCGACACCGATACATCGATCTAAAGAATCATATTGATAATGAACAAGACCATTTTCTCCTGGGGGTTGGGATTTAATTGGTGCACCTTGTAGATTGTGTTCTAAATCTTTATGCGTATAAGAGTACTTTTCGTTCACTAAACGATGAACAGCTTTTAAATCGACTGCGCTGAACTGATATTCAATCGCTGTTTGATCAGGTAGGGTGATAAGAATAGCTCTGCCAAGGCGATCGTATTGATAAGCAAGAATTAATCCATTTCCGAGTTTTTCTTGAATCATGCGTCCCATTTGATCATACAAACGCTCAGTAGAGCTTTCTGTAACATGGTCGACGACTTTTTTTACCAGTCCATTTAATGTATATTCATAATCGTAATCAATAGATCCATCAGAAGATTTTAATGTTTTTAAATAGCCAAATGAATCGTAGGTGTGAGATAAAATGGCTCCATCAGGTTTTGTGGTAGAAATTTTTTGACCTCGTTGATTATAGAGGTAATGAGTGATTTTTTGTTCGGGTGTATAAGCTGCTTCTGCAAGCATGATTAATTGATTATTTTCGTTATAGCTGAAAAGGGTTTCGATGGAATGCGTTGTTTTTCCATCCACCATCACATGGTCAATGCGTTTTGCTTGATTGCCATTCAAATCGTAATAAAATTGTTGGTGAGAAATTTCTATTCCAAAAGGAGTTTTTCGCTTTTCGCTAACTAATCGATTCGCGTTGTCATAGGTAAGAATTGTCTGATAACCTCGGGCATCTGTTGTGGTAGCTTGCAAGACGCGTTGATTATAATGGTTTAAGTAGTAAGGATTATAAGCTGTGTGCGTCGTCTGACCAAGTGCATTGGTAATTTTTATCACATTTTGATGGGCATCATAAGTTGTTTTTGTGACTTGTTCACCCGCCTTAACAACAATTTTATTTCCTTTCGCATTGTAAGTATATTGGTTGCATTGATAGAGTTGATTTTGAGCATCTTCTAGCCTATCTTCAATAATACGATTGAGCCAATCATAGACTTTAATGGTACGTCGATAATTTGATTCATCAATCCATTCTTTAGTTTCAATTTCTCGTCCCAAACTATCGTAAAAATACTCTGTCATTTGCTCTTCTTTAATTTGAGAGACTAGGCGACCCGCAAAATCATAATGATAATGGGTGACGATTCCTTCTTTATCTATATAGGTCAAGGGGTGGAAAGCATTATACGACCAATGCTGTGCACAAAGAAGGTTTCCTTCTGCAGCATAAGTGGATTCGGTTAGAATTCTTCCTTGATAATCTTTTTCATAGTGCGTGCGTATGCCAGAGCGTTCAGTTTTTTGAATGAGAGTTCCATCTAGTAAATAAAGATATTGTTCGGATGATCCATCGGGATAGTGGGCAAGAATAGGCTGACCGCGAATGTTATATTGAATTTTGGTTTGCAACCCTTTAGCATCTGTTACACAAGTTGGAAGACCGATAAGATTATATTCTCTATGAATAACGGGAGAAACAATTTCTCCAGCTTCATTTTCTATCTCGGGTAAATGTATGGCAATTTGGCGACCAAGATCGTCAAATTCAAAGGTAGTTTCTTGTCCATAAGGATCGGTTGTGGCGATACATTGATTTAAATAATTATAGCGGTGCTTGGTCGCAAAATAGCTACCATCCGTATGCTTTTCTTCTTGCAAAACGAGACGATTGGAATAGTCGTAAGTATTATGTAAAGAAAATTGAGAACCCGGCTCTTCTTGGAAGATGAGATTATTATATTCATCATATTTTTTAGAAGTGACTTCCCCCAAAGGATTAATCTCTTTGGTGCAGTTTCCATGGCCGTCATATTCCCAACTTTTTGAATAACAAAAATCGCCTTGGTTATCATAAGTGTCTTCTTTTGCAAGATAACCTTCCAGGGTGTAATAATAAACAACTCTGTTAAGCAATACTTCTTGTTTGGATTGCAAATCCAAATACATATGATCTACTCGTTCTGGCAAATGTACAAGTGTATGCTGCCTTGGGTAAAAGTGAGTAATAAAGCGTTTTGTTAAACCTGTTAAATCGTATTCTAATAATCCTTTCCCATCATCAATCACTTTTTTAATGATGACATGATTTTGGTCATAAGTATAAAACTCTCTTTTTTGTACGATTTGATCAACAACAATGAGCTTAGCGGCTAAAAGATCGCTTCTTGGATAATAATGATAGACGGTAACAACGCCATTACTATCTGTTTCTGTCAAAAGATGATTTAATCCGTCTTCTGAATACGTACAAACTTTTTTTTCTTTTTCACAACCATTATTAATAGGAATATGATGTTTATCAAGCTGAAGTTGAGGGGTTGGCATTCCTGTCAAACATCCCCACAATTCCTTTTTTTTAATGTTTCCACGTTCATCGTATTTAAAATATCTCGCTTGATGCGTATTTCCTTGACCATCTTTTAGATATTTACAAGTGAGATTTCCTTCATTCGAGGAACCCTCTTTCCCCCATACAAAACCTTCTTTACTAAATAAGTGATAATCGGAAGTGCCTTGATATTTTCGAATTTGTTCTAGGCGGTGTTCTTTTGTGAAGCAATAAGTTGTTTTATGAGAGTAGGCATCATAAACATCTGTTTTCCCTTCTTGAAGCTCGTTATTATCCTCTTTGATATCGTATACAAAGCGATGAGTTGTAATAGCTTTATCATCTGGTCCAACGGGTGCTTTTAATTGTCGTACACGATCGATGCGATAATCATTTTTATCTTCAATACAAATGGCAGGAAGAGCGTTATTAAATTGATAAAGATGCTTGTTTTTGTAGTAGCTAATATCTAAAAATTGCTTATCAGCAATTTTCTTTTTTGACATCAGGAGGAAATCAGATGAATCTCTTTTGACATATTCATAGCTTTCGTGAGGAAATCTAGGTTTTTCAACATCTTTTACATATAAAATAGTGTCATTAGAATAATTTTTAACTGTTTGTCGAGTAAAACTATATTTGACCACTTGGTTGTCGCTGGTTTGAAGATGAAGACGCTTACCAACTTGATCAAATCGAATCGTACTAAATATTCGTTGTGTTTTAGCGTTTAAACACTTAATAATATGGAGTCTTCCGAATACATCTTTGGAATGGACATATTCTAAACGAATGCCATTTGGTTTGGTTTCACTCGACTGAAGGTAATTAATGTCTCCTAGCGGGGCCTTATAGCGCTGAATATGTTTAACAACTCCCGCTCCTGTTTTGATTGAAAATTGTTCATCACCAGGATACGTTGTCACTTGGTAATTATTGACATTTGTTCGTCCACTAATTTCATTTCCTGCTCCGTTAGTCAGCCCTTTAGGACGAATCATTTTAAATAGGCATTTCTTTTTGTCACCTTCTAGGATAGGAGAATGAATATAAGTTAAAGTGGACCCACTCGTTGGAAAAAGTTGGCAATAACTTACCTCTCTTTGCTCGTATACTCCATGCGAAAAATAGAGCATATCGCGATGATTGGACCACCAACTTATCCCAAATCTTTCTTGGGTACTTAAACTACAGTAAGAACGACTAAAAATTAAGGGTTCAGGTCCTGGAACTACAACGTCCACACTTTGGTCGACCAACTGTCCGCTAATGGCGCAAACCATTCCCCCTACAAGACTTGAAGGGAGCCCTTCTGTCGTTGCAACTGATTCAATGGCTGGAATAGAATCATTGTTGTTTGCTGTCAGCGGTTGCAGGCAAAGAATAAAGTTCAACAGTATATATATTATCCAACGCATAAAGTTGCCTTAAAAAAAGTTCTGATTTGAATTTAAAAATAGGCACCTACATTAAAGAGATTACTAGAGATTTGTCAAATTATTTTTTTATTAAACTCATTTTAGACGATGCATTAGATAGTGTAGTCACGAGAAATGAAATAAATGCTTAAATGTGCTGCTCTTCTACGTTCATCAATGGAGCATCTTATGGAAGCGCACAGAAGACATGATATATCCGATCAGAGTTTGGAATTTACTGGAACCTCATTTGCCAGGAAGAAGAGGGGCTTGGAGTGGTATAACAAGAGATAATAAGACTTTTATCAATGCAGTATTTTGGATATTAAGAACGGGAGCTCCATGGAGGGATTTGC
>NZ_BASL01000769.1:0-721 GCF_000648255.1 Candidatus Protochlamydia sp. R18
ATTTGATTAAATCCATTTTGACCTCTCATGTCATATTAAACATTAGTTTGGGAAAACAAATGTTTTAAATAATGCAGAGGCCTTTTGTCATTTAAATTTTATTCTTCTTATTCATTATCAAAGGGATAAATTCAAAATTCAGGTTAATAAGAATTTCTTGCAATGTTCTTCTTCATAATAATGATTCCAAACATATAATTGCGGACACTTATCTACCATTTTGGCACAAGTTGTTGACTGCGATAAAGAACGTCCACAGCCAAACCCAGATCGAACTGACTAAAAGATTGCCGCAAATATTGCATAAAATCTTCGAAGAGAAATTCAGCTCAATTTAATTTTAACACCTCTTTAACTATTAAACATCTTAAATAGGCTCTAGGATGCGCTTTAATAGAAACAATAAATTGAGCTCCTGCATTTTGTAAAATATACGTAATTGACCTGCTCCCAAAAAATTAATCCATGTCAACGCCAGTTTAACGTAAGAAACTCTCAAAAATATTCTAGGAGCTTAGTAGCTTCGATTTCTGTATTTGAAAAGAACAGTTGAGGCTTGGATGGATTCAAGCAATCAATAATTAGCAAGACTTGCCAACAGATTGCTAAGAAAGTTCCGTCGACTTCGGTGCCGATGATGTTTTATCTGACAGCTATTTTTTAACAGATGATTCACACTTTCAATCATAGCCCTCTTTTTTAGCATGAGTTTATCCACTAA
>NZ_BASL01000768.1:0-739 GCF_000648255.1 Candidatus Protochlamydia sp. R18
CTGTAAATTTTACCCTTTCTAATTTAATCAGTTTGGTTACATGATTGTTCTTTAGTATTTGATCGCTCTCCTAATTGCGTAGTAAACAATAAGGTGTGACAAATGCTAATTTTTTTAATTATTCTCAGCCTTCAAAAATTTATTTACTACGCAAATCTCCGAAGAACCTGAATTTTTAGAAATTTTAATATTTTCTTCAAGATTTTTATTTACAAACACAAATTTAATATATTTATTCCCAAGACGCTTTTCTATATCTTTTTCTGTTGTTTATCCTCATAAAAACCAATAGAGAAACAGTTTACATTACCCTTTCCAGCATAAAAAGGTCGCATAGTGCTGAAAAGAAGGACCAGCTTTTATCTCCAAAAACTTTCAAATATCCTCATTTCCCATTTTTAAAAAATAGAATCTGCCTTCCATGTAAGGTTCAATAGTCTTAATCAATTATTTAGCCCTTGTCTTCTTAAAATAACATGTTTTAAATTAGTTAGCTGAATTTTGGATTTATCTTTTTGATGTAGTCAATCATTCAAGACCTTGTTTCAAAAGCCTCTTTGAAAGCTCTTTCAAAATACCCCCCTCCCTTATCAACAAATAGTTTCCCAAAATCCCTTTCGGCAAAGTTTTGGTAATAGAAACATCAGCAACATTTCCAGGAGTTAGCTGGGAAAGCCAAGATTTCTCCTTTCTCATTGATCATGAGATGCAATTTAAACCCGAAAAACCACCCTGAAGT
>NZ_BASL01000767.1:0-3316 GCF_000648255.1 Candidatus Protochlamydia sp. R18
ACGCTGCCTGCCATAAAATTGATAGCGGTTGTCGCAAAATTGATGAAAAACTTTCCACTATTATTCCTCAAATTCAGGATTTAGAAGCCCAACAACAAGAATTTAAGCAAACGGTTGCAGAAACTTGCCTTATCCAGGCTGAAACAAGGGAAACCATTGGGCAAATTCAGGCAGAGATTGAGGGAATAAGAGTGTATACTTCTATTCCCACTCAAGAAGAACTAGATAACGGAAAAGAACAAAATCCACTACTGGCATCCATGCAAACGCAATGTGAAATACTGCGCTCTCACATAGACTTTATGAATACAATAAATGAGAAAAAATCCGCTGATTTAAAGGCATTCAATCAAGCCTTTCAAGAACTTCAAGAATCTTATGAGGAACTAGAAATTCTTAGGCAAGAAATAAAACAGTTTCAACAAGATGATGAAGAGTTTGTAAAAGGTGTAGAAGAGCTTCGAGAAGATGGCAAACAGCTTGCACAAGCAGTGGAAGAGCTTGGAGAAGATAACAAACGGTTTGCACAAGCAGTGGAAGAGCTTGGAGAAGATAACAAACGGTTTGCACAAGGAGTAGAAAAGTTTGGAGAAGATAACGAACGGCTTGCGGAAGAAACAAATAAGCTAACTGAAGGTGTACAAGCCCTTAAAATCGATATAAAAGAAATCGATCAAACACATGAAAGGTTGGAAAACCGGTTACAAGAAATACAAGAAACTGA
The DNA here is from genome assembly GCF_000648255.1 of Candidatus Protochlamydia sp. R18. Classification (NCBI taxonomy): domain Bacteria; kingdom Pseudomonadati; phylum Chlamydiota; class Chlamydiia; order Parachlamydiales; family Parachlamydiaceae; genus Candidatus Protochlamydia; species Candidatus Protochlamydia sp. R18. The sequence continues at coordinate 725 of NZ_BASL01000767.1, forward strand.
GCGATTAATGAAAAAAATTACCAAACTATTTAATTCCTCTCAAGTTTCAGATTCGCAAACGTCAACAACGCAAACTTCTCTAACAGGCGTAAATTTACACTCGCAGCAAACAACAAAACGTAAAATTACATTTCTTGGTTCAATCAAAAACTTAATATTTCATTCATCTTCTCGTAAAAATTTTTCGACTTCATTCTTAAATCAGATTCGTTTAATTTTTGCTTGGATTGGTATTTTTCAAATTGCCAATGCGATTCTGTCATCCTGCCAAACTAAAAAAAATCATCCTTCTAATCAAAAGGGAGCATTTTTTTCTGCTATCTCATCTTCCAAGAGAAAGCAAAGTGATGAGTAAAAAATTTGCAATTAAAATAATTTAATACGATTAATTTGCCAAACTAAACGGCGTATAGCCAATTGAAATGAGAATTTAGGTAGTGCTAAATAGGTAAGGCTCTCAATTGTCTATTGTAATCACAAATAAAGTATTTTTATTAACCCCATGTGATTAGATAGTGTAGTCAGGAGAAATGGAATAAATGCTTAAATGTGCTACTCTTCTAAGCTCATCAATGGAGCATCTTATGGAAGCGCACAGAAGACATGATATATCCGCCAAATTTGGCTTTCCATGAGTCATAAGTAGCGGGAGCTATGCTATATTTACGACAAACTTCAGCTACTGCTGAGCCTGCTTCTACTTCTTTGAGTATTTGAATGATGTGTTCTTCTGAAAATCTTTTTTTCATTGGTTCGTTTCCTAAAATTTATTTATTTTAACACGAACCTCTATTTCTTCTTGGATGATTTTTAAGGGGCAAGGTCAGTTTCCATATAAATCAATAATGTGATTGTATCAGTAAAAAAAAGGATTTACTTCTTGCTTTATCATTTATATAAAACTGTTCAAACCTCTATAGATTACTTCAGTCTAACAAAATTGAATAAGCTGTTCATTAATGTCTGGATAATTTTTAATGCCGTTTCCCACCAACTTGGCTTTGCTATATTTTCTTGACTTGTTGAATTCGTAAATAAAGAAATATTGTCTGTCTCTTTTTCAACTACGGCTTGTTGATCGAGATTAGCATTTGTATTTAAACTTTCTTTTACCTTGCGTAAAGGAGGTCTAAAATCTCTTAAAAACTGCTTATGGTCATCCATTAACTTTTGCATTTCTGCTTTATGCTTTTGCATCTCTGCTTTATATTCTTGTCTCTCTGCTTTATATCCTTGCCTCTCTGCTTTATATCCTTGCCTCTCTGCTTTATATCCTTGCCTCTCTGCTTTATGCTTTTGCATCAGCTTTTCAATTGTTTGAATCGCTGAAATAAGTTCAAGTTGATCAGGACTTTTAGAAAGCTTGCTCACCTTCTTTTGAACACCACCTAAACGAGAATTTGTAATAATTCGTCTTGGTTGGTTTGATAAAGCATAAGCAGAAGAATACATTGGAGGGCTTAAATGTATTGACATATTTAACGATCCTATAATCTTTAAACTAAAACTGCGACTTTGGAATAAAATAAAAAAACTATGTTTTATTGTTATTTTACCAGACCTAGCCAAATAGCTCTATAACTATTTTTTTGATCCGATTAGCACAGAAACCGGATTTTTATACAAACAAATAAGCTAATATCGATTTATAATCAATCGATTAAAGACAGAAAAAAAATAAGTTAATCTGGACTTAAAAAAACTTTGTTAACATCCAGATTAACAGCATAAGTAATTTTATTTTTTCTCTGTCGTTGGCCAATATTTTTCTTCTATCTTAACCTTTAAATCTCTTAATTTTCTTTCTTCTGCACTGATTTCTTTAGCAGTTATCGTAGTAGATTGATTAAGGACTTTTTGTTCTTCAGGCGTTAGATTTCTTTTAGAAACAGTATCATTATAGCGAGGATAGACGTAGGTCACTAATCTATCTGCTATACCCATGTCTTGTAAATTTTTAACTTCTTTTTCCAAAGCATAATTTTTACTTTCAAGTACAGAGCATTGCTGTAAAACATTAGCACTTCTATTTAGATTTTCTACTGTCTCACGCGCAAGAGGCCTAAAATCTTTTAAAAACTGTTCATGATCACCAATCATTTTTTTTATCTCTGCCTTGTACTCCTGCCTCTCTGCCTTGTACTCCTGCCTCTCTGCCTTATACTCCTGCCTCTCTGCCTTATACTCCTGCCTCTCTGCTTTATGCTTTTGTATCTCTGCTTTATGCTTTTGCATCTCTTCTTTATGCTTTTGCATTAGCTCTTCAATTGTTTGAACAGCTGTTGTTTTTAAAGCGGTATACTCTTCATTTAGTTTGCCTACATCTGTTGCTTTTAATCTAGCATACTCTTCAGTCAGCTTGCCTACATCTGTTGTCTTTAAAGCAGTATACTCTTCAGTCAGAGTGGTCACCTTTTCCTGTGCAATAGCTAGGCTATAATTTTTAACAAATCTAGTAACATCTAGGACTTTGGTTGGGTCCAGAGGGCATATAAATGGTGTTCCTTGAGCAATTGCTCTGTTATAAATTTGCATAATTGCTTCTCGTTCAAATGTATGGCCACAATCATCTACAACAGGATCTGTGAAAGG
>NZ_BASL01000766.1:0-1110 GCF_000648255.1 Candidatus Protochlamydia sp. R18
AATCGCATTGGCAATTTGAAAAATACCAATCCAAGCAAAAATTAAACGAATCTGATTTAAGAATGAAGTCGAAAAATTTTTACGAGAAGATGAATGAAATATTAAGTTTTTGATTGAACCAAGAAATGTAATTTTACGTTTTGTTGTTTGCTGCGAGTGTAAATTTACGCCTGTTAGAGAAGTTTGCGTTGTTGACGTTTGCGAATCTGAAACTTGAGAGGAATTAAATAGTTTGGTAATTTTTTTCATTAATCGCTCAGTTTCTTGTATTTCTTGTAACCGGTTTTCCAACCTTTCATGTGTTTGATCGATTTCTTTTATATCGATTTTAAGGGCTTGTACACCTTCAGTTAGCTTATTTGTTTCTTCCGCAAGCCGTTCGTTATCTTCTCCAAACTTTTCTACTCCTTGTGCAAACCGTTTGTTATCTTCTCCAAGCTCTTCCACTGCTTGTGCAAACCGTTTGTTATCTTCTCCAAGCTCTTCCACTGCTTGTGCAAGCTGTTTGCCATCTTCTCGAAGCTCTTCTACACCTTTTACAAACTCTTCATCATCTTGTTGAAACTGTTTTATTTCTTGCCTAAGAATTTCTAGTTCCTCATAAGATTCTTGAAGTTCTTGAAAGGCTTGATTGAATGCCTTTAAATCAGCGGATTTTTTCTCATTTATTGTATTCATAAAGTCTATGTGAGAGCGCAGTATTTCACATTGCGTTTGCATGGATGCCAGTAGTGGATTTTGTTCTTTTCCGTTATCTAGTTCTTCTTGAGTGGGAATAGAAGTATACACTCTTATTCCCTCAATCTCTGCCTGAATTTGCCCAATGGTTTCCCTTGTTTCAGCCTGGATAAGGCAAGTTTCTGCAACCGTTTGCTTAAATTCTTGTTGTTGGGCTTCTAAATCCTGAATTTGAGGAATAATAGTGGAAAGTTTTTCATCAATTTTGCGACAACCGCTATCAATTTTATGGCAGGCAGCGTCGGCAAGAGAATTTTTTTTCTTCAAATTAAAAAGGTAGATTTTTCGCTGCAAAATAAGTTTGCGCAAAAGTTGATTTTGTTCTTCTAGCCCTTCTGAATAATTTTTTTTAAGAAAAAAATTGTGGCAGTA
>NZ_BASL01000765.1:0-3120 GCF_000648255.1 Candidatus Protochlamydia sp. R18
AATCGCATTGGCAATTTGAAAAATACCAATCCAAGCAAAAATTAAACGAATCTGATTTAAGAATGAAGTCGAAAAATTTTTACGAGAAGATGAATGAAATATTAAGTTTTTGATTGAACCAAGAAATGTAATTTTACGTTTTGTTGTTTGCTGCGAGTGTAAATTTACGCCTGTTAGAGAAGTTTGCGTTGTTGACGTTTGCGAATCTGAAACTTGAGAGGAATTAAATAGTTTGGTAATTTTTTTCATTAATCGCTCAGTTTCTTGTATTTCTTGTAACCGGTTTTCCAACCTTTCATGTGTTTGATCGATTTCTTTTATATCGATTTTAAGGGCTTGTACACCTTCAGTTAGCTTATTTGTTTCTTCCGCAAGCCGTTCGTTATCTTCTCCAAACTTTTCTACTCCTTGTGCAAACCGTTTGTTATCTTCTCCAAGCTCTTCCACTGCTTGTGCAAACCGTTTGTTATCTTCTCCAAGCTCTTCCACTGCTTGTGCAAGCTGTTTGCCATCTTCTCGAAGCTCTTCTACACCTTTTACAAACTCTTCATCATCTTGTTGAAACTGTTTTATTTCTTGCCTAAGAATTTCTAGTTCCTCATAAGATTCTTGAAGTTCTTGAAAGGCTTGATTGAATGCCTTTAAATCAGCGGATTTTTTCTCATTTATTGTATTCATAAAGTCTATGTGAGAGCGCAGTATTTCACATTGCGTTTGCATGGATGCCAGTAGTGGATTTTGTTCTTTTCCGTTATCTAGTTCTTCTTGAGTGGGAATAGAAGTATACACTCTTATTCCCTCAATCTCTGCCTGAATTTGCCCAATGGTTTCCCTTGTTTCAGCCTGGATAAGGCAAGTTTCTGCAACCGTTTGCTTAAATTCTTGTTGTTGGGCTTCTAAATCCTGAATTTGAGGAATAATAGTGGAAAGTTTTTCATCAATTTTGCGACAACCGCTATCAATTTTATGGCAGGCAGCGTTGGTAAGAGAATTTTTTTTCTTCAAATTAAAGATGTAGATTTTTCGCTGCAAAATAAGTTTGCGCAAAAGTTGATTTTGCTCTTCCAACTGTTCTGAATAATCTTTTTTGAGAAAAAAATTGCGGCAGTAGTCTTCTAACGTTGCGGAAGGGTCAACTTCATTCTCTGGGGAAGGATGGTCGAGTTCTTCTTGCATGCGATCAACAAGTGTTTGAAGGAAAGCATTAACTTGCTGAGCTTCAAGTGATGAAGAAGATAACATAGCATACTCCATTGTATGAAAAGATATAATCAATATTATACACAGGTTAGATTTTTTTTCCAACCTGTGTTTTAGCAAAAAACTATTTAATTAGCTTAGATAACAAACTGATTAACAAGGGCAAATAAGCGATCGAAGCTCCCCCTAAACCAAATACTATTCCCTCTCTTAACATGTTTTGCCATGTAAAAAATCCAGGTTTACTCAGCAGATTTGATAAATTACTTTCTAATTTGTGCCGTTCATCCTCATTAAACCCAAACGCTGTTGTACAATCTTTAACCCAATTTTGAAGTTCATTTAAATCATTTAAATTTATTAAGCTAAGACGCGTAATAAGTTCTTTGATTTCTTCTCTGGATTGAATTTTGCTGCTCAATTTTTTTAATTCTTCTTGAGATACAAGTCTATTGTCAATCTCTTTTAGTTTATTTTCAAGCTTTTGGTAATCCGTTTGTTGTCTTGCTATTACTTGCTGGGATTGATTTAGCTCGTGTTGAGTTTGGTCTAATTTTTGTGCCATTTGGACATGTGCTACTTCTTTTTCAGCCAACCTCTGTCTTGCTTGTGTATGGCCTGCTTGTTCTTGAACTAATCTCTGTTTTGCATGGGTATGATCTGCTTGTTCTTTAAGCAATCGCCGTCTTGTTTGAGTATGTCCTGCTTCTTCTTCTGCCAATCTCTGTTTTGCTTGATCGCGATCTTTTCTAATTAAAATGCCTTCCTGAGTAAGATTTTCACATTTAAGCTTTTCATTAGCAATTATTCTTGTTTTTTCAGAAATCTCTGAATTACTACTTCTTTCTAACTCAGAATAGCGACTTTGTGCTTCACTTAAATCTTTTTTGAGTTTTTCTATTTCTTCTTGCTGTGTTTTCTTTTGATTTTCAAGTTCAGTTTTTTCTTTGTGTAAACCTTCTAATGTCGTATTTAAACTCTCTTTTTCCTTGACAAGTTCGGCATTTTTATTGATAAGTCTTGCATTTCTCTCAGAAAGTTCTTGTTTTTCTTTTTCATATTTTTTAAGCGTTACTTGAATTTCTGCTATTTGCTTGACTTTTTCATTTAACGTTTCTTCGGTTTTTTTCAAATTACTTTGAACTGTTTGAAATTCATTCTGAAGGAGATTTATTTGTTGCTCTTGGTTAAGCATTGTCTCTTTAAATTTAACATTATCTTTTTTAAGTTCAATATTATCTTTCTGTAGAATGCAAACTTGTTGATTACACTTCAAAATTAGTTCAGAGGTCTCATTAATCCTTTCTATTAATTCTCTATTTCTTGTCTCTGCTTCTTGATTTTGCCTATTCATAGCAGCTTCAATCAATTGATTTAAGCTTTGTTGTGAATAAATATTCAAAGTTTGAGCTTCCATAGTATCACCTCTTGAAAATGTTTGAATTTAACTTAAAAAATTTATTTTTTATAAATATTTTTCACTGTTAATGGATAAAAAAATATTTATAAACCCATAAAAAAATTTTAAAGTTTTTAAGTCAACCTTTTTTCTTTCTTCGAATTGTTAATTTATCAATGCTCATAAATTTACGTAGCTTATTTTCTAAACTTTCATCGTTTTATTTTTGAAACTGAAAAATCGCTTAATGAAAGTTCTTTTAAAGCCTCCTTATTTACCTATATGCTGTTTAATTTTAAAATTTATTGAAGTAAATAATTCTAATTGTAACTTTAAATTTATCAGCGAAATAAAGAGCTTTTTTAATGATTCGGGTAGTTTTGCAAAAAGAAGCTCAGCGGTTTTTTTATCTCGAGGACCCACTTGCCTGGCAAGCACTTGGCGACTTTTTTTATGTAAGACGAGCCATAACCACTGATCATTTTTCTTATTTCCTACAAAACTCCATAGCTCATCTACTT
>NZ_BASL01000764.1:0-2259 GCF_000648255.1 Candidatus Protochlamydia sp. R18
CAAGCCTTGTCTTAAAAAGTGTGGATAGATAGCTAACATCCCAAGAAACTATTCCAGGGAAAGGGACTAAATGCGCGGCTTGAGGCGAGGCAACAAATCCTTTCCCGAATAACCAAGGCAGAAGGGCTTCAACTTGTTTGCAAACATGTTGGCATTTTATTGAAAATTCATCTCCAAATTCATGTGCACCCTGAACCTTTCTATATAAAGGCTTTGCAGGTTTAGTAACCTTTTCCGAACTTTTTTGACTTTGATGAAGAGATGTACCTAAACTTTCTTCAATCTCACCTGTTTGATTTGTAATATGATGAGTTAAAAAGTCATTTAAAACTAATTTGATTTCACCTAATTGCTCCTCAGATAAATGATCCTTTACTAGTTCAAACATGTCAGAAACTCTAACAGCAAAGTCTCGATGGCTTTCTAAAAGTTTGGGAAAACGTTCTTGAGAATGAACAAGGTAATGGCCTAAAAAAATATCTACAAATTTTTTAACTTGCTCAACACCACCAGTTAATAATTCAGAGATGTTGTTTTTTTCTTTTTCCATAAGTTTGTTAAAAAAACTTTCTAAAATATCAGCCTTTTTTGCTTTTAATTCTTTTAATAAATTTGTTAGGTCTTCAATCTCTTTTTTAATCTTAGTTTCTTGATTTAATTCTTTTTCTATTTCAGCCACATTTTTATTGATAAAATTTTGATAAACTCTCAAAAAATCCTCTGGGAAAAGAAATGAATTAAGCTTTGATACAATTTCTTGGGCAGTCATCTCCTTACCAGAATTAGGAAGCAGATTAAATAAATTTTTAAATAGTTCTTCGAATACGGGTGCTTTTCCGTTTGCCATTGGTTCTGTCAACGCTAAAAGAGGTTTTAAATAGTCTTCAATGTATGTTTTTAGAGCAAGACAATCATCTATAGTAATAATTTCTACATCTTTTTTTCTGTTTAGCCTCTCTCTGAGTTCATTAGTTATTCCCAGCACCTGAGATTGAATAGAGGGAATAACATTAGCTGCTAGTGTTTGCAAAGCGTCTTTATAAGCGACAGGATCACGGCTATCATTAATTAAAATTTTTTTAATCTCTTGAATAAAATCAGGATATCTTTCTAAATTTCCCTCTTTTATTTCCTGGAAAATTTTCATGTAACGAGGACAAGTTTCATCGACCTCTTGCCGAACTTGATTCAATTTGCCGGAATAAACCGCTAAAGCTTCTTCGAAAGATGTTTTAATTGTTTTGAATTGCTTTATAGAATCATCTAAATTTTCGACTTCTTCTCCTTGAAGAGCAGTATTAATACCATTTAAAATCGTTTCAATTTTTTGTGGTAAACCACCCTTAATTGATTTCACATGCTTGCTTAGTGTTTGAATAGTGCCTGGTAGTATCTTTTTAAGATCGTTATAGCCCTCTTCTAATTCACTATGTTCTTTTTTTAAAAATTCGATCTCCTCTGTTGTTAGTTTTTTCACATCAATTTCTTGATATTTTTCTAAAAATTGTTCAAATTTTAGTAAAAAAGCATCAATTGTTTTTATAGGGCTGTCTAATTTTTCTAATAATTCTAATTCTTTTATTTTATCTGCATAAGGTCTTTTTTTTATATTAGTTAAGCGCTCGTTTAAATCCTTTAATTCCATTTTTTTTTCATCTAATTCTGTTTGTACTTCTTGATACTCTCGACTTATTTTGCTTAATGTTTTGTCATTTAGAATGTCGACGGTTTTATTTTCACAAGATAGAGTTAGCTTAACTAAACTTTCCGATTTACTTTGGCTACATAATTTTATCCATAATTTTTTAGTTTTTTTAATAAATTTCTTTTCAATTTTTTCATTTAGCTTAATATAAATTTTCTTTTGTAGATTGTTTGTTTGTAAAGTTGAAGTTTTTAAATCTCCTCTATTATAAGAACATAAAAATCTTCCTTTAGAAAATTTAGTTGATTTTTCGGAAAAGGATATTGTCTTCGTCTCTTCTTCTGTAGCCGGCAGTGATTTAGTGGCAATTTTTTCAATAGTTTCTTCAGTTGGATTTTTGACCTGTTGTGAAGATGTTTGAACTTCACTGGTTTGAGAACTTGTACTTTCAGTTAAAGAAGGTTTATAATCATTAGAAGGAATATACATAATTACTCCTTAATAATTAAATTATTATATTAAATACAATATCACTATATAATTAATTGTATCATATTAATTATATATTTATTTATTAATAAATAATTATTTTTAAATTATTAATTATTAAGGGT
>NZ_BASL01000763.1:0-1088 GCF_000648255.1 Candidatus Protochlamydia sp. R18
AACCTAAAAAGCCATCTATAAACTTAGCAGAGCAGCATTGCCTGTTGTTAATGGCTGCCTAAAAACCCAAAATTCAGTTTATTAACCTCCTTCAATTGAATAAGCAATTACTTAAAATCAAAGATTCACAGATGATAGGACAGAAAAATAGTTTACTTATGAAGATTTGATTTAAAATCTTACTGATCAAAAACATAAACGATTCCTTTTCGTCTACCCCAAGCTACTAGAAAATCATCCAAAGCATATGTGACATGGGTTAACTCATTTGTAGAAAACGCTGGATCCATACAAAATACTTCTTGTTTTTTTGAATCATACCCTTTCACCACTAATAGGTGTCCTGACTCATAAGGAAGAGCACTGCCTTTTAATGGTCCTTTTATGCTTACTACAACAGGATATCCTTTACGTAATTGATCAACAATTTGATTAAAATTTGTAAAGCGAGCTACAAAGCAATTCCAAGGATTTCCGAGTTTGTGGGAAGCTTGTGCAGTGTTTAAAATCCAGCTCCCATATATATCGAATGCAGAGTCTATAACGGTATCTGCAAATTCAAGCGGTGAGAGATTCAAAGAATTTGATAAAAACCGTATTACAGCAGTTGTAGAAGTTGGTGAGCATAAACGCAAGTGACGTTCATCGGGTAAAGTAATTTGAGAAAGTCCAGCAATTTCTAAGTTAATGAATATATTTTCGAAAGCGGTTGCACTAACTTTATGTGTAGTATGATCTGTAGCAGAAATATGCAACGTTCTAAATTGCTCTAAAGAAGCATTATCTTTCGCTATTACACGAATTCGGAATCCGTTCGCTTTATTGCCTTTTAGAACCTCAACAATATTTTGACAGACTTGTAAGTTTGCTTTAGATAATTTTTTTTTAAATGTATATTGATCATGGGCACCCCAAAACGCATAATCAAGCCATGGAGACCATTTTTTAATAAACAAACTTACTTGAATTAAGTATGACCCCTCTACTGGCCTTTTTGCATCCCAAGACACAATTAATTCATCAAAAGAATTTAATAACCTGAATTTTGGGTTTTTAGGCAGCCATTAACAACAAGCGATGCTGCTCTG
>NZ_BASL01000762.1:0-29295 GCF_000648255.1 Candidatus Protochlamydia sp. R18
AACCTAAAAAGCCATCTATAAACTTAGCAGAGCAGCATTGCCTGTTGTTAATGGCTGCCTAAAAACCCAAAATTCAGTTTATTAACCTCCTTCAATTGAATAAGCAATTACTTAAAATCAAAGATTCACAGATGATAGGACAGAAAAATAGTTTACTTATGAAGATTTGATTTAAAATCTTACTGATCAAAAACATAAACGATTCCTTTTCGTCTACCCCAAGCTACTAGAAAATCATCCAAAGCATATGTGACATGGGTTAACTCATTTGTAGAAAACGCTGGATCCATACAAAATACTTCTTGTTTTTTTGAATCATACCCTTTCACCACTAATAGGTGTCCTGACTCATAAGGAAGAGCACTGCCTTTTAATGGTCCTTTTATGCTTACTACAACAGGATATCCTTTACGTAATTGATCAACAATTTGATTAAAATTTGTAAAGCGAGCTACAAAGCAATTCCAAGGATTTCCGAGTTTGTGGGAAGCTTGTGCAGTGTTTAAAATCCAGCTCCCATATATATCGAATGCAGAGTCTATAACGGTATCTGCAAATTCAAGCGGTGAGAGATTCAAAGAATTTGATAAAAACCGTATTACAGCAGTTGTAGAAGTTGGTGAGCATAAACGCAAGTGACGTTCATCGGGTAAAGTAATTTGAGAAAGTCCAGCAATTTCTAAGTTAATGAATATATTTTCGAAAGCGGTTGCACTAACTTTATGTGTAGTATGATCTGTAGCAGAAATATGCAACGTTCTAAATTGCTCTAAAGAAGCATTATCTTTCGCTATTACACGAATTCGGAATCCGTTCGCTTTATTGCCTTTTAGAACCTCAACAATATTTTGACAGACTTGTAAGTTTGCTTTAGATAATTTTTTTTTAAATGTATATTGATCATGGGCACCCCAAAACGCATAATCAAGCCATGGAGACCATTTTTTAATAAACAAACTTACTTGAATTAAGTATGACCCCTCTACTGGCCTTTTTGCATCCCAAGATACAATTAATTCATTAAAAGAATTTAATAGCATTTCTTCCCAAACAAAAATATCTTGTTTTTTCTCCGTTACCAAAAGAGATCGATGCATTAATTCACTGGTATGAGCTAAGGAAGTTAATAGTATCATTAAAATTGACCAAAAAAAAATATTTTTCATCAAAAGCCTTGCACCCTAAAAATAAAATTAAATAAAATATATATAAAACTATAGGGTTATATATATTTTAGACTTCTTTTTGTTATCTTAAAAATTTTTTAGTATACGTTTAGGTGAAATTCATGGGTCGAAAGGGAATAGAAAAACATTTCAGATAAAAGAAAATACAGAATTTTAAAATAGAAAGTGTTTTTTTACGTTTTTAAGAAGAATCAATTTTTTAAAAAATTGATTAGAAATGCCCTGCTCTATGAATATCTATAAAAATTCTCCGATGTGCTTTAATTATTGAAAAAAGGCTTATATATAATAGGGTAAGGTAGGCTTTTATTAAGTATTCCCGAGATGGCATTTTTCAGCAAAAATTTTTTATTATTCTGGCTTTCAAAAAATTCTCAGATTTGAAGAATACGGGTAATTAAGTTTATGAAGTACTGGTGTTTGTTATAAAGTGTCCTTCTTGTCTATCACTTAAATTTCTATATTCTGCACAGCTTCGTAATTTATTAACGCGACTAGCATTGATTAATCTCTATCAAAAAATGAACAAAAGGCATCCATAAATGATGTGCATAGCTTTTAAAAACCGTCCTCATTTGATAGAAGAACGTTTTAAGTCGATTTAATCTAGAATGGATTCACACATTAAAGTTTGCCTTGTTAGAATGAAGAATTAACTGAAGGCTTAAACTATCTCTGACTTTGGTAAAAAACTTCTTGTTTTCAGGTATAGTTATTTTAATCGCTGGCATAGCTGGAAAATGTTACCGTCAACATCTGTAAATGTTTGCAACTTAACCTCACCTGGTATTTCAATAATTCCATCAATCAGGTTGATTTGTTTGTGTTCTAATTCTTCACGCGCTTTTTCAATATTATCCACTGTAATTGTTACAATTGCATTAGTTCCAGGCTTATAGCCAAAATCAGCATTAGCCTGAGCTAGGCCTAAACGCGCCCCTTCCTTGCCTGAAAGCTCGGCCCATCCAAAATGTTCATTAAACTCACGAAGTTCGAAGCCCATAATTTCTGTGTAAAATTTAATAGCACTATTAATATTCGAGACAGTAATCCACGCGAGCTGCATACCAATAGGGTTCATAATATTTCCTTTAAAATTTTTTGAGCTTAAAAAAACCGAATGTTTCTTAAGAAACATTCGGTTAGGGATTTGCCGATGACCGGACTCGAACCAGCACTCTATTGCTAGAAGTAGATTTTGAGTCTACCGCGTCTACCATTCCGCCACATCGGCAAATATTGATGTTAATATCATACATATCTGCTCAATTTTGTCAAAAGAATTACCATCGATGAAAATTACCGAATGCTTGACTCCATGAATAATGCACTTTTTCTTTAGTTTCCCAGTCGTAGCGAACTTGCACCGAGAGATAAGGGTAAGAATGACGATTATCGAAGTCTCTTTCTTCACTTTTTTTTATCAACTTTAAAAAAATCTCTTGATTGTACCATGGTTTGGTAGAAACCTTACTGTCTCCTTTTTCATAACGTTTAAATTCTTGAAAATCTTTTAACCCCTTATATTTAGGCATCTCTTGATAATAATTCAAAATCAATTCAATAATCTTTTCAGGCTGATACTCAAGCCCTTGAACGTAAAAATCGACTTCTGCACCAATGAGATGTTTATTAAATTGGTACGATGGGGAAGAATCCACATACACATTATGATCAGGGCAGCAATGACCACATGTAATTACAACTCGTTTATTTGTTTTAACCTGAATGTAATTTAATAAATCAATTAAGATAGGATAAATAAATTCTTTTTGATTTTTAAGAGGAAGACTATGTTTTTGTGGACCCCCACAATCATAATAACGGACTAGTTCTTTTTCTTTTTGAACTAGACGTACAGGATTTAAACTCGTTCCTTTACAACGAAAAAAATCTTTAGTAATTTTTGGATAAGCACCAGATTGATTTTCTTCCCAAGGATAGGTTTTACGTTTAACAAAAATCATTGGTTCAACTTGAATCTGAGAATCTTCGTGGTGACGATAAATATATTCTCCAGTTAATGAAGAAGGAGTAGCTGTGGATTTAGAGGAAGAAGAACAACTAGTAAGAAAAATAAAAAAAATAACCAGAAATTTTAAGGGTAACAGATTTAACTTATTAGCTATGATAACTTGGAACATATGACAATTTGCCCATTTATTTTTGGAATTTGTTATTATATCATTTTTAAAATAAACACTTCTCAAGAAGGTAAATTTCAGTAGATTTATGAATTGGATTCAACATTATCAACTTTTTTTATTTGATTTCGATGGACTTCTGGTCAATACCGAAATTTTACACTTTCAAGCTTATCAAAAAATGTGTGAACAAAGGGGATTTAAAATTACTTGGAGTTTTGAGCAATATTCAGGATTCGCACACCACCATGCCAATGGCTTAAGGGATGCTATATACGCTCAATTCCCAGCCCTTTATCAGCAAGAACCTGAGTGGAACATTTTATATGAAGAAAAGAAAAAAGCTTTTATGAAACTTTTACAAGAAGGCCGTGTACAATTAATGCCAGGTGTTAGCGATCTTTTACTGGCATTAAAAGAAGCTAATATTAATCGGTGTGTCGTTACTCATTCTGCTTTTCAACTTATTAAAACTATTCGAGAACAAAACCCTATTTTAAACTCCATTCCTTATTGGATAACAAGAGAAGATTATATTCACCCCAAACCTGACCCACAGTGTTATTTAACCGCTATCGAAAGATATGCTGAAAAAGAAGATAAAGTAATCGGTTTTGAAGACAGCCCAAGAGGATTAAATGCTCTTTTACAAACTCAAGCGAAAGCTGTTTTAGTTTGCCCTCCTAATTCTCCTTACTTAAATGAAGTATTAGCTCCTGAATTAAGCTATTACCCAAATTTCAATAAGATTACAGAAAATAATCATCCTTAAAAGAATTAAAATTAATCCAAACATCCATTTTCATTTTCGTAAAAAACTTGAATAAGAAAAAGTCCTTCAGGTGGAGCAGCAAGGCTTGCCTGACGACGATTTTTAGCAGCAAAAATCTGATCAATTTCTTCTATAGCTCTTTTATGTGAAGCAACATCCATTAAAGTTCCAACGATGTTTCTTACCATCTTATACAAAAATCCATCCCCTTCAAATTCTAATCGAAGACCTCCTTCGTTTGGTTTGATATCTAAACGATAAAGAGTTCTTACTGGATTTTTAGCTGCAGTTCCTCTGTGAGCTTCATTAGCAAATGAGGTAAAATCATGAGTGCCCGTAAATAAAATAGCCGCTTTTTTTAATATATTTACATCTATTTTTCTTTGGAAATGCCAGCTATATAAACGCTGAAAGGGGTCCATCACTTTATTTAAATGCAAATAATAATGATATTCTTTTCGAATTGCACTGTACTGCGAATGAAACCGAGGTGAAACAGGCTCAACTGCTTTAATACGAATATCGCGCGGCAATAATCCATTTAAGGAAACGTGAAGGCGTGATAGATCGATATAGTCTTGAAAATGAAAATGAGCTACTTGCCCTTTGGCATGGACTCCAGCATCCGTGCGTCCTGAACCAACCAAAACAACTTTTTCTTTTTTTAAAAGAATGCAAAGAGCTTCTTGAATTTTTTGTTGGATGGAAGAAGCATTGGGTTGGATTTGCCATCCGCTGTAGTTCGTTCCATCGTAAGCAATTGTTAATTTATAGCAATGCATGATTTTTTAAAATACTTTGAGCGATCAGAAGATCTTCTGGTGTTGTAATTTTAATATTAAGATAAGATCCCTCAACCACTTTGACTGGTTTATCTATTAATTCCACTAAGGAAACATCATCACTTACAGTTAATTCATTTTTTTGAGCAACAGAAAAACCGTCATAAAGAAGTTTTAGCCTCACAATTTGGGGTGTTTGCATTTCCCAAAGAAATGCGCGATTTGGAGTATTGACGATAAATTGCTTTTCTTCACAAATCTTAATCGTCGCCTTTACTCGTACACCCAATACAGCAGCCCCCCATTTTTCCGCTTCCGCAACAGTTTGTCTAATCCGATCGATTTCAATAAAAGGACGGGCAGAATCATGGATACAAACCAAGGGATTGCCAGCTATTAATTTAATTCCATTCCATAAAGAATCTTGTCTACGCAATCCTGGTCTCGCAAAAATAAGAGGCTTATTCAACTTATAGACTGTAAAAAGTTGTTCGTATTGAGGTTCGCAAACAACAATCATTTGCTCAATTTCAGGCATTGAAGTCAATTTCTCAAAGCTATGTAAAGCAATAGGTTTTTCTTGAATAGTTAGATATTGTTTGGGAATAAGATTTTTCATTCTGGTTCCCATTCCACCAGCTAAAAGAACAACTGTAAAAGGAATTAGTTGATGTTCCATCTTATCCTTGTTTTAAAGTCATCAAGGTCAACTCAGGCGTAGCAAACCAACGAAAATGGATAACACTACCAATCCCACGATTGATGTAAGCCCATTTTTTATCCACGATTTTAAGCCCTCGCTTATATTTTTTGTTCTCAAGTTGAGTAAATTTACTCCAAAAAAATGGAAGGTTAACCTGACCTCCATGCGTATGACCTACTAATATAAGATCTCCGGGATATTTTTTAAGGATTTCAATTGTATCTGGATGATGAGAGAGAATAACGCCTGGATACGCCTTATTGTATTTCCGAAAAGCTTTTTCAGGATCAAAGCGACCCAAAGAATACTCGCCGAGACCACAAATATTCAATTGCTTATTCTTGTGAGAAATAGTTATTGTTTCATTATCGAGCGTTTGAAAAGGAGTTTCTTTCAGCAGCTCGCAAAGCTCTGCATGAATTAGGGCTGATTTTGCAGCGTCAGTCACCTTTCCTGTTAAGCGAATAGAACTCAATAAACGTCCAAACCCTTTTCCGATATTTGAAAAAGAGGAAGGATATTCCACATCATAATCCCCTTTTTCATTTATGGTCACAAAGCGGTCATAATCATGATTACCAAAAATGGTAAAGCAACCCAGGGGAGCCTGTAATTGATTTAAAAAAAATTTTAATTGTTCTTTCTTTTCGATTTTTGAACGGCATATCCAGTCGCCCGTAAAAACAATAATATCGGGTTTCAATCTTTTAATTTTATTAATTAGCTTTTTTTCTAATCTTTTTGAAAATAAGTTGTTCCAGTGTAGATCACTAAATTGAAGAATAGTCAGCCCACTTAAAGACGATGGAAGATTAGCAATAGGCAATGTTAACTTTGAAACACCTAATAATTGTGGTTCAATAAAGCGAGGCCAAATTCCTATAATAGACACGATACACCAGAAATCCCACAGCCATTCACTCCATGTCTTTTTAGTATTCATAACCATTCCATAAACATCGCTTAAAATTATTCTATGATTTTGCCTAATTGAAATTTCGATATTATAGCGGGGAATGGAAAATAAATAAAAGGCAGACTAAGTAAAAAATGCGTCTGTAAACATAAATTTACAGACGCATGGTTAATTTACTTAAAGCTAAAAAGGATAACCGGGGCCAAACAAATTTTATTGTTTAGTACTAGACATTTCAGGTTCTTTTAAATGCTTGGCAATTTTGCTAGTCATTTTAAACATATCAATTGATTGATCTGATCCCAATACTTTACCAAGTTTGGCATCGGGATTGATATTACGTTTATTGGTTTGATCTTGTAATTTATTTTTTTTGATATAATCCCATACACGTTTGGTCACTTCAGTTCTTGGCATAGGGCCATTTCCAACGATTTCAGCAAGAACTTCGCTAACTTGCACGGGTCTCATAAACGCAGAATTTTTTTTGTCTTTAGTATCTTTTGTCATCCTAAATCTCCTTTGATATTGATGAACATTATTAAATGAGACACTGAGTCATCTTATTCGAATTCTTTTATTATCTCTGTTGGATTTTCTAGTCAAAACATTTTGTTTAGCAAGAATAAAAATCCAAAATGCAGATTAAAAAAGTACTTTAACAGAAAACAAAGATCCTTAGATACTCAAAACAAAAGAATTTTACTGTTAAATGGCAAGTCTCTCTTCTATTTTGATTTATAGGCCTCTTCTAATCAATAAATAATTTTTAACATGGTATAAAATTTATAATTAGGGCATCCTTTCACGTTTCATTGTTAAGATCTGATCGGAATAGGGTTTTAGAATGTATATTGTTGGAGCAAAATGAGTGTAAATTTAGAGCAGCAAATTCGAGATTTGCGATATTTGGTAACCAAACTGCAAAAAACGCAAACGACATTTGAAAAAAATCTTATCTTCAATAACCTTTCAGTTGTCATTGATTTTCTTCAAGCAAACCCTGCCCTAAAAAAAATGATAAATACCTTAAGTCCTGAGGGAGAATGTGCACTCAAATCTTTGATCGCGATCGGTCAAGGCCCTATTATTCTCCGCGATTTCATTGACCAAGATGAAAAATGTCTTAATCTATTGAAAAAATTGATGCACCAACTTGTTAGGATTGATGAATTTTATGCTTATATGGGAGGAATTGCTGGTTATCATTTAACAATCTTATCCATGATTTCTTCTCAAAAAACAAAAAAAAATCCCATTCTCAACAACGTTAATTATATTAAGCCAGAAGGACTTTATTTAGGTAAAGAAACACCCCTAGTTAAAGAAATAATTACAACAGGGATAGAAAATCTAGATAAAATTGCTGAAATTTACCCAGTGGGTGGAGCGGGAGATCGGCTTAATCTTATTGACGAAACTACCTCAACTCCACTTCCCGCAGCTGTTTTACCTTTTTTAGGGAAAACCCTACTAGAAGGATTAATCAGAGATTTACAAGCAAGAGAATATCTTTACTTTAAACTTTACAATCGGCAAATCCAAACACCTATCGCCATGATGACCTCAATGGAAAAAAATAATCATGCGCATATTTTAGACATTTGCCAACATTCAAACTGGTTCGGTAGATCTGCAGAACTCTTTCATTTTTTTATTCAACCTCTTGTTCCTGTTGTTACAGAAGAAGGAAATTGGTCTTTATCAGCTCTCTTAACTTTAAACTTGAAACCTGGAGGACACGGAGTCATCTGGAAGTTAGCTGAAGAACAAGGAGTGTTTGCTTGGCTACATGAAATCGGAATTCATCAAGCATTAGTCAGGCAAATCAATAACCCTCTAGCTAGTGTAGATAACTCAATCTTTGGTTTAATCGGCATTGGCTGTAAAAAGAAAAAAGCTTTTGGTTTTCTTTCTTGCGAGCGCTTACTTAATAGTGCCGAAGGCACAAACGTTGTTATTGAAACCTACTACCCAGACTTTTTTGAATATCGCTTAACGAATATAGAATATACAGATTTTACTTTACGTGGCATCGGGGAAGAACCTGCTGAAAAAGGAAGTTCTTTTTCGATCTACCCTACAAATACCAATATTTTATTTGTCCATATCCCTGCTATACAAGATGCGTTAAGACTCTGCCCCATTCCCGGACAATTAATTAATATGAAAGCTAAGGTTCCTTATATAGATGCACAGGGAGCTATTTCTCAAATTTCTGGTGGAAGACTTGAATCGACCATGCAAAATATTGCCGATTACATGATGGATCGCTTTCCGAACCCATTATCAAAGGAAAGCTTAAAAAAAGAATTAAAGACCTTTATCGTATTTAACGATCGCTGTAAAACCATTTCTACAACAAAAAACTCTTATAAACCTGCAGAATCGCCTATTTCCACTCCTGAAAATGCTTACTATGATGTTTTATTAAATAATCAAAGATTATTAGCATCCTATTGTCAAATCACAGTCCCCCCTGAGCAATTTTTTGAAGATCAACTTCAAAATGGACCTTCTTGCCTATTTCTCTTTCATCCTGCATTAGGTCCTCTTTATTCTATTATTCAACAAAAAATAAGCTTTGGGCGTCTCTCAAAAGGTTCGGAGCTCCAAGTCGAATTAGCAGAAGTAGATTTAAAACAAATTGATCTTGAAGGAAGTTTAATTCTTGAATCTTCTACACCACTTGGACAGTATAATGAACAAGGTATTCTCCATTACGGTAAAGAACCCCGCTGCTCCCTTCATCATGTGACAATTAGAAATCGAGGAATTGATTTTCAAAATACGCAACAATTTTGGAAAAACGATCTAGTTAGGCATGAATGTATGAAAGTGGTTTTGAAAGAAGGGGCAGAGTTTTATGCTGAGCATCTTACAATAGTTGGGAATCAATGTTTTGAAGTTCCTGCTCATCATCGTTTAACTTTGAAATCGACTTCTGGAAATAATTGGATCGAAGAATTGACTCCAATCCAACAACCGACTTGGACATGGCTTTACCAAATCGATTCGAACAATACCATCCAACTCACTAAAAAATTCAACTCAAATTTTTAGATTTTCAGCTTGAACTTGGGCTTGGTAAAGCGATGGAGTAGGTCACGTTTTGGTTCATCTTGCTTACTGCTAATTGAACATTTTCTAAAGCTTTTTTTAAATCAGTATATTCTTTTTGATAAGTGTTTAAATCTTGTTCTGTTTTCTCGATTAAACTTTTAATAAATAATTCATATCTAGGAAGCCTTTGAACCATTGTAACGGCTATCGATTCGAAATGGTTATTCAACTCTTCTTTTAGTTTATCGTTCAATTTTTCTTTCAATTTATTCGAGGGAAGCTTTCTTAAACAACTCAAATAGCGATTATAATAATGAGGAACGTTAATAAATGTTTGATAATTTAACCCCATCAAAATTCCTATAATCGTTTGAAAATTTGATTTGGTTTGAGATTTGTGTTGTAAAGCTTGAATGAAAAATTCAGAATAAAGCTTCAGTTTGTGAGCTTCCCCTAACAAATTCTCTAAAACTTGTTTGATTTGCAGTTCTGATTTATCAAGAAATTTAAAAAATTTTCCTTGGTGTACAATCATTTCTCTTAAATTTTCTAGTTTTTCTAAATTTCCAAAAAAGGTTTGTTCTGTCTCTATGATTTCTAAAAGAATTGAAGCGATTGCTTCATTCTTCTCTTCGATGGCAATAATGGGGCTAGTTTTTTCAACCTCAGATTTTTTTATTGGTATTATTTGTAAACAGGTAGAAGAGGGAGTGTTTTTTATATTTTTTTCTTTCTTTATACTTGATCCAAAAAAAATAGGCAGAGAATCAGATCTTGCCTTTCTTGTATGAATGGGTGAACTATCATTTTCCAATTCACTTTTGGAAATTTGCTCTATTACAGGCTCTTTATTGGAATCTTTCCTAATAAGACCTGGCATAATTTTGTCACCAATTTGTTCTTGCACAAGTTTGACTCGACTCTGTTGCAAACTCGCTGATGAGTGAGTGGAAGAGGAGGAAACTGATCTTCCTTGTAATTCGCCTGTTGGGTTCGATGCTCTGTCAAAATTGACATTCTCAACGAGATTTGATCTTTTGACTTCTTGCGATGGATGCATTTTTAACCTATTATTTTATTAAAAATAATTTAAATTAATTTAATATTTTAAATTAAAAAAAATAAATTTTTCAATATAAAACAATCAATAAAAAATAATAGTTTATTCATTGTGAATATTTTTGTTTTTAGAAAATTCAAAAAAAGATATGCTTATTACTTTTTAAATGCGGCCATGGCGGAATTGGTAGACGCGCTAGATTCAGGTTCTAGTCGGGGTAACTCGGTGGATGTTCGAGTCATCTTGGCCGCAATTCTTTATCCATTCAGATATCTATTGTTCTTTTACTCCATGCAATTCGCTTGAAATGTTTCCTTAAATCCATTAAATTTGATTCTCTCCCAACCATTTTGGAAATCAATCATCTATGCATCACCACAATTTAAACAATATCCGCAATTTCTCAATCATTGCTCATATAGATCACGGAAAATCTACACTTGCTGATCGTCTACTAGAGTTAACGAATACAGTTGCTGCCCGCGATATGCAAGAGCAATTGTTAGATGACATGGATCTGGAAAGAGAAAGAGGCATTACGATCAAAGCCCACCCTGTCACAATGTATTATAAAGGGAATGATGGGCAAACTTATCAAATTAACCTCATTGACACTCCAGGCCACGTTGACTTTACTTATGAAGTTTCGCGTTCTTTAGCGGCCTGTGAAGGAGCCATCCTTGTTGTTGATGCAGGTCAAGGCGTGCAAGCACAGAGCCTAGCCAACGTGCATTTAGCTTTGGAAAGAAATCTAGAAATTGTTCCTGTTATCAACAAAATTGATCTTCCAGCAGCCGATGTGGAAGGAGTGCGTAAACAAATCGAAGATGTGATTGGATTAGATGCCTCAGATGCAATTGGTTGTTCCGCAAAATCTGGTTTAGGTGTCAAAGATGTTCTTGAGAGAATTCTCACAGCAGTACCTCCTCCCCAAGAGCCAAAAGACAATTTATTAAGAGCGCTTGTTTTTGACTCTCACTACGATGTTTATCGAGGTGTCATGGTTTATATTCGTGTCATGAGTGGAGAAATCAAGCGGGGCTCACTCATTAAAATGATGGCCACCAACAAAAACTTTGAAGTATTAGAAGTGGGAATGTTTACCCCTAAAGAAAAACCTGTTGATCAACTCCGACCCGGAGAAGTCGGTTATATGATTGCCAATATCAAAACCCCTTCTGATGTCAAAATTGGCGATACCATTACTCTGCAAAAATATCCTGCTCCTGAAGCACTTCCAGGTTTTAAAATCATTTCTCCCGTAGTCTTTGCAGGAATCTATCCCATTGACGCAACAGATTTTGAAGGGCTCAGAGATGCATTAGGTAAGCTTCAATTGAATGATTCTGCTTTGCATATTGAGCAAGAAAGTAGTACAGCACTTGGTTTTGGTTTTCGATGTGGATTTCTTGGGTTGCTACACTTAGAGATAGTTTTTGAGCGAATTCAAAGAGAATTTAACATTGATATTATTTCTACAGCTCCTAGTGTTATTTATCGTTTTACACTTGATGATGGAGTAGTCAAAACTGTTGACAACCCCGCTCATTACCCAGATCCCACATTTATTCGAATGGTCGAAGAACCATGGGTAAAATGTCACATTATGATTCCATCTGAATATTTGGGAGCTATCATGAACCTAGGAATGGATAAACGAGGAGTCTGCACGAAAACAGAAACCATGGATGCTCGTAGATTATTATTAACATATCGTCTTCCTCTCAATGAAATCATTACAGACTTTAATGACAAGTTAAAATCGATTACGAAAGGTTATGGATCGTTTGATTATGAATTTGATTGCTATGAACCAAGTGAAATAATCAAACTTGAAATTCGTGTTAATGAAGAACCTGTTGATGCCTTTTCTTGCTTAGTACACAGAACTAAAGCAGAGAGTAAAGGACGAGCTATCTGTGCTAAATTAGTTGAAGTTATTCCCATGCAACTCTTTAAGGTTCCTATTCAAGCAGCTATTGGCGGAAAAGTTGTGGCGCGAGAAACAATTCGAGCAATCACCAAAAATGTTACAGCAAAATGCTACGGGGGAGACATTTCTCGTAAACGTAAATTATGGGAAAAGCAAAAAAAGGGTAAAAAACGGATGAAGGAAATCGGAAAAGTAAACATTCCACAAAGTGCCTTTATGGAAGTATTAAAAGCTGGAGATTAATTTTGGATAATTGGCAAAAGATAAATCTATTCGATCAAATCCATTTACGTTATTCTTTTGCAAATTTCTAGAGGGTCTATGTTGATTGATCACGCTGTTATACCATTGCAAGAAAGTTCTAGCCATTTCTTACCATCGCAACTAGAGAGTTTAAATTTTTCTCGCATCCCACAACACATCGCCATTAT
The DNA here is from genome assembly GCF_000648255.1 of Candidatus Protochlamydia sp. R18. Taxonomy (NCBI): domain Bacteria; kingdom Pseudomonadati; phylum Chlamydiota; class Chlamydiia; order Parachlamydiales; family Parachlamydiaceae; genus Candidatus Protochlamydia; species Candidatus Protochlamydia sp. R18. Next base: position 12,992 of record NZ_BASL01000762.1, read on the forward strand.
TCCTGACGGCAATCGACGTTGGGCAAGAAAACGATTATCCAGCTCAAATGAAGGACACCGAGAAGGAGCTGATATTTTAATGGAAACCGTTAAAGCGGCAAAGGAACTTGGAATTAAAGCAATTACATTCTATACATTTTCTACTGAAAACTGGTCTCGTTCATTTGATGAAATTTCTGCTCTCATGCTTTTATTTGCCTCTTATCTAAGCGAACAATGTGATTCAATGATTCAAAATGGAATTAAATTAGAAACCATCGGTGAGCTTGATCCTCTTCCTGAATTTTTAAAAGACACTTTGAAGGAAACAAAAAAAGCTACTTGTGCATGTGATCAAATTGATTTAATTCTTGCTATGAACTACGGTTCTCGCAATGAACTACAACGGGCTTTTACGAGGATATTAGATGAAGTCGAACAGGGAAATTTGAAAAAAGAAGAAGTGAACGAAACAACTATCGCTCAATATTTAGACACCCATCAATGGCCAGATCCTGAGCTATTAATTCGAACAAGTGGTGAAATGAGAATTAGTAATTTTCTTCTTTGGCAAATTTCTTATACAGAAATTTATATTGCACCTGTTCTTTGGCCAGATTTTACTCCTAACCATCTTCTGGAAGCCATCGTCGATTATCAGAAAAGAGAAAGAAGATGGGGAGGCGTATAAATTGGTAAATCAGTTTAAACAACGAGTTGTCACAAGCAGCGTGACTATTTTCTTAGTCATTATCTCGATTTATTTTTCTCATGTTCCTTACTTTAAACCTATTTTTGTATTACTTAATGCAGCAATTATCTCATTGGCTCTTCTCGAGTATTATCAATTGGCACATTATAAAGGATTTCAACCTTTAAATTTATTAGGTGTAGGAACAACAACAGCTTATGTCATCAGCAGTTTTTACGCTGGACAAGAACCCAATTTATCTGATCTTCCTCTTTTTGTTTTATTAGGCTGTCTTCTACTATTTTTTTTAGCCTATTTTAATAAACAGTTAGAACCCTTAGGTAATATTGCTGTCAACCTATTTGGAATTGGCTATATCGTCATCCCTTTGACATGTGCTTTGCAAATCAATTATTTTTCATCTCCTCATATATCTGATGGACGTTTGTGGCTCGCCTATGCACTTGCTGTTACCAAAATGACAGATGTTGGTGGATATATAAGCGGAAAAATTTTCGGAAAAATCAAATTAGCTTCTCATATTAGCCCCAAAAAAACTATCGAAGGTTCCGTTGGAGGTTTAATATTGTCTCTTTTGACTAGCCTAGCTTTTTATTATTTTGTATTCCCTTTTAAACATCCAATCTCCTTTTGGCAAAGTATATGGCTAGGATTAGTCATCAGTGTACTTTCTCAATTCGGAGACTTATCTGAATCCATCTTAAAGAGAGACGCTGGGGTCAAAGATAGCAGTCAACTACCGGGTTTAGGGGGCATTCTTGATATGACAGATTCTCTTGTTTTTACCTTGCCTTTAGTGTATCTTTGGCTAAAAGTTTCATGACATGAGTAAAATCTTTCCTCTATAATATGAGGATATTAAATATGAGAAATTTATGATCATTACTATTGATGGACCTGTTGCAACAGGAAAAAGTACAATTGCAAAAAAACTTGCGGAATCTATTGGTTTTATTTTTTTTGATACAGGCGCTATGTACCGTGCTCTTACATTTGGAATCTTAAAAAATCAAATTGATCTTTCCGATCCTGATACTCTTCAAAACTATCTTGACCACTTTCAATTTGATATCAAAGTGATTCATCATGACAGGCATTATTTTGTTGATAAAGAAGATGTCTCCAAGCTTATTCGCGGAAAAGAAGTCACTTCATCTGTTTCTAAAGTCTCTGCCATTAAAGCTGTTCGAGAAAAACTCATGGCAATTCAACGCGAGCTTGCGGAGGGGGTAAATGCTGTGTTTGAAGGTCGCGATATGGGAACTGTTGTTTTTCCTAATGCGACCATCAAAATTTTTCTGACTGGACGCAATGATGTGCGTGCGAAAAGACGGTATGATGAATTAACCTCAAAATTCCCCGAGGAAACAAAAGAACTTACTTTAGAAAAATGTTTGGAAGAAATCACTAAACGAGATAACTATGATTCTACTCGTGAATACTCTCCTTTATGCCAAGCAGAAGATGCTTTTGTTATCGATACTTCTGATTTAAGCATCGATGAGGTTGTTTATAAAATATTAGAATATAAAGACACCATTAAGACGAAACGGCCAAGTTAGACTTTTAACACAAAATGAATCCATTATATAGATTTTCCACTTTTATCCTTCGGTTAGGCTTTCGCTTTTTTTATCATTTTCGATTATTTGGAAAAGAAAATTTACCGACTGGCAAATCCATTTTAGCTCCTAATCACACCTCTCTTATGGATCCTCCTTTGATGATGCGAACAGCTTGGCCCGAAGAGGTTCATTTTTTAGCTCATACCCATTTATTTACTTTTTTTTCAAAAACGCTTTTAAAAGCATTTAATGCTCATCCCACTAAAGACCTACATTCCTTTCGAGTCTTACAACAACTTCTTTGCCAAGACAAAAAAGTTGTTATTTTTCCCGAAGGGGGGATTTCTAGAACAGGAGAATTGATCCCTTTTCATACAGGACTTGCTAGACTTGCTCTTCGTACGCGCTCTCCCATTATACCCACATACATTTCAGGAACATTCCAAGCTTGGCCAAGAACACATTCTTTTCCTAGCTTTGGACACCCCATTGTTTGTGTATTTGGAAAGCCGATTGCTATAGAACCCTTTCTTGAATCGAATGCTAAAGAAGCTAGCCAAGAATTGACAACAGTCGTCAGACACAAAATTGAAGCTCTCAAACAATGGTCTGACAACGGCTGTATAGGAAACATTCCTAGCTAAAATTCATAGGATTAAGCGTTGTACGAACCTGAACTCACCTTTCCACCGGTGCCTGACCAATCTGTATGGAAATATTGCCCTCGAGCCCGATCTCCTCGTTCATAGGTATGAGCCCCAAAGAAATCTCTTTGAGCTTGTAAGAGATTGGCAGGTAATTTTGCTGTGCGATAACCATCGTAAAACACCAAGGCAGTATTAAAACAAGGAGTAGCAATTCCAAGCTCAACTGATTTAGAAACGACTTTTCTCCACCCTTTTTGCCGCTTTTGAATTTCTTGAAGAAAGTATTCATCGAGAAGTAAACTCTTGAGGTTTGGATTTAGTTTAAATGCTTCTTTAATTTTGCCCAAAAATTGACTGCGGATAATACATCCACCACGCCACATTAAGGCAATTGCCCCATAATTAAGTTGCCATTTATATTCTGCTGCCGCTTGTTGCATTAACATAAAACCTTGAGTATAACTAATGATTTTTGAGGAATAAAGAGCTTCTCGAATTGCTTGAATAAACTCTTCTCTATTTCCTTCAAATTTGGTATCAGGCCCTTTCAATAACTCGCTAGCAGCTACCCGTTCATCTTTTAAAGCAGACAAACATCTTGCAAAAACTGCCTCTCCAATTAATGTTAAAGGCATTCCTAAATCCAAAGCATTAATCACTGTCCATTTTCCTGTGCCTTTTTGGCCTGCAACGTCTAAAATTTTATCTACAAGGGGTTTTCCGTCTTCATCATTCACTTTAAATATTTTCGAAGTGATTTCGATTAAATAGCTATCCAAATCTCCTTTATTCCAATCTGCAAACACCTGATATAATTCGTTTTGATTAAGATGAAGAGCTTCTTTCAACAAATAATAAGCTTCTGAAATCAGCTGCATGTCGCCATACTCGATCCCATTATGAACCATTTTAACGTAATGCCCAGCTCCTTGATCGCCTACCCAATCACAACAAGGTTCTCCTTCAACTTTAGCACTGATGGATTGAAAAATTTCTTTAATATGTGGCCATCCCTCAGGGTTTCCTCCTGGCATAATAGAAGGACCATGACGAGCTCCCTCCTCCCCTCCAGAAATTCCCGTTCCAATAAAAATAATTCCTTTTTCTTTCAAACTATTACAACGGCGATTTGTGTCTGTAAATAAGCTATTTCCTCCATCGATAAGTATGTCACCTTTTTCAAGGTAAGGAAGACATTGCTCAATAAAATTATCGACAGGTTCACCCGCTTTAACCATTAGCATCACACGGCGTGGCCGTTTCAACTGACTAATCAAATCTTTTAATGAATGGGCCCCAATGACTTTTGTGCCTTTTGCTGGCCCATCTAAAAATTCATCTACCTTGGAAGTTGTCCTGTTATAAACAGCAACCGTGTATCCATGATCGTTCATATTAAGAACGAGATTTTGTCCCATTACGGCTAGACCGATTAAACCAATATCTGCTTGTGTCATGTGCATGTCCTTCGTTAAGAGGTTATTAATGCGGATTTTGAATAATAAAAGATTAAAAAGATAATGTTTTTTGCCATCCAATTCTATTTAATAAAAGTGATAGAGGCTTAAGCAATTAATAAAAAGGTACAACCAAATCTTATCTGTTTCAAAATAATTTAAAATCTTAACACCTATTTTGACAACATACGCAAGATAAAATTACCCATCGAAGGAAAAATTGCTTTTTTTGTTTTTTTTTTGATTAAAAACCTTTATTAAATTTTTGAATATACTTTTCACAAGCTTTTTATTTACAATCAATTAAAAAAATATCCTGATGTTCCTTAATTCTATTAGCAAGGATATTTATCTTAATTTATGAAAAATGATAAACTGCTTTGACATTTGCTAATGTGAAGAATATTCAGAGCTGAGTAATTTTTTTGACTTTTACATTTGAATATTGGATTAAATGTTTTCCATTATGTTCTCGTAGCTCAGGTGGATAGAGCGGTTGCCTCCTAAGCAACAGGCCGCGCGTTCGAGTCGCGCCGAGGACAATTCATCAAGGAGAATTACTTCAGTTTGATCAAATCTGCTTCACACAAACTTTTTAACCACTTATGCTTGGTTTTATCGTCAATATACGAATTTTTTCTTGAATAAGCAATCCGATACAAACCTCGTGGAGTTCTAATAAGTCTGACAATTTCATTTTCAAATTGATTCGTTTTATTAAGAGGGATAAAAGACTCATAAATTACATCATTATCTGTCACCTGTATAGGAGTCAATTTAGCCTTGCCCCCATAATTTTTTCTCATCAATTCTTTAACAGCATTCATACTGCTCAAGGCTGTTTTAAAATCTCGATTTAATATTTTTTTGGACATAAACGAAATAGTAAAAATTTGCGACCAATGAGTAACAGTTTCATTTAATGGGACAGACTCAATAATATACTCGTCAATACTCACCTGATGATTATCTATTTTCCAATAATTCCTCTCTTCTTTTGGTAAATGAATACTGTATAACTCTTGAAAAGTCGAAAATAAGTTTTTTAAGGATTGGATAGCTTTTTCATTTCCTTGCAATGCCGCTTGTGAAATCCAGTATAGAGAGGTAAGAGAATTTCTTTCGACTTTCAAGCCTATTTGATACATCTTTCCTAAAGTCAGTTGAGCCTCAACTTGACCTTGCTCCGCCGCTATTTCAAGCCATTCAACACCTTTAAGACAATCCTCTTTTTCGCCATTCATTAATAACATGCCAAGCTTGAACTGGGCGTTCATATCCCCTTCAAGAGCTAAAGAAGTTAATTTTTCTTGAAGTGTTTCTCGAATAGGCAAACTAACCGTTTTATTCAAATTTTTTTCTTCTAAAAACCCTTGTGAAGCATTAACTAGCCAGCTGTAAGACAATGTAGATAAAATAAGTAACTTATTGAAAGAAAATGACATCATTGACTCCTTTAATTAGGATAAAATGAGAATCTAATTATTAATCGATTAAAATTTAGAGAATTAAAAATAACAATGATTCCCTTGCAATGAATAATTACTCAACTAAAAAAGCAATTTTAATCCGGTCAAAAGAGATCAATTGTATGACTTAAATTTGAGATAGGGGTCTCTAAAGTTAAACGCTTAGCTAGTTTTTTAAATTTTTTTGGTGCACTGATCTCTTTTTTATTTTCAGTTTTGCCTATTCTTCTGACATATTCGTCAATTCCCTTGGCGATGCCCAGAGCAATTTTTTTTAGATAGGCCGGATCTTTTAATTTTTTTAATTCTTCTTCATTTGTAACAAAGCCTCCTTCAATTAGCACTGCAGGCATATTCGTCTCACGAATGACAGCGAAATTTCCATGCTTAACTCCACGAGATTTAGCTTCTGTTTCTGTTAAAACAGTTTGTAAAATGAGTTGAGCTAACCGTTTAGATTTACGTGCGCGTTCTTTATCATCAGATTGATAAAAAAAGACTTCTACCCCTTGAGCTTCGCTACTAGGAGCTGAATTATAATGGACGCTGACAAACAAAGTAGGTTTCCGTTTATTAGCTATTTGCGCTCGTTTATCTAATGAAATAAATTTATCGTTCTCGCGCGTCATAAATATCTGATATCCAAGTTGCTGCAAATAACTACAAACAAATTTCGCAGTGACTAAATTCAACGATTTTTCTTGATACCGAGGTTTAGAAATAGATTGAGTTCCCACATCATGCCCTCCATGACCAGGATCAATCACAATAAAAGCTTTTTTTATGAGAAGTGGCTTACTAATGCATTCTAACACTTCTTTAGAATAAAGTTGCTTAATAGGATTAGTCTTAGGCAAAGGAAAATTAGCTTTATAAGGTGGTTGAGCGTATAGTGTATGACCAATTAATATTAGACTAAAATTCAACCATTGTATAATACGAAACATGCATGTCTCTTAAAAAAATTAAGTAAATCATTTATTTTGCTGCAGACATATCTCAGCAGCAACTTTTGCATCATCAAACTCAATAATTTGATGAGATAAAATTTGATAAGTTTCATGCCCTTTCCCAGCAATCAAAATCATATCACCTGGTGAGGCGATTTCAATGGCTTTTTGAATAGCCGCTCTTCTGTCTATTTCTACAATAAAAGAATTTGGATTAACAAAACCTGTTACAATTTCCTGGCAAATACTTATGGGGTTCTCTGAGCGAGGATTATCTGAAGTGACGATGCTTAAATCAGAATATTGTTCTGAGGCTATTGCCATTTTAGGCCTTTTACTGGGATCTCTATCGCCTCCACAACCAAATATTGTTAAAAGACGCCCCTTTTTAATTTCGGAAAGTGTTTTTAAAACATTACTTAACGCATCGTCGGTATGAGCAAAGTCAATGTAAATATCTAACTCTAAATTATTTAAAACTTTTTCTAAACGCCCTTTCACATTGGGAATACATGCCATTTTTTCTACTATTTCTTTCAAAGAAATATTTTGAGTCAGCAATACACCTATCGCGGCTAAGCAGTTATAAATATTAAATCGACCTAAAAGAGGCCAAAAACATTCAATTGTTTGTCCTTGATAAGTCAAATTAATAGATGTTCCTTGCGAACTTAATTTAATATGACTTGCTTGTAAATCAGCCGGTTTATCTATTCCGTAAGTCAGCCGATGAGCTTGACATCCTTTGATTATTTGTTCGCACCATGGATCGTCAATATTCACAATTGCCCATTTTTCATTTCTTTTTTTGGTCGGTTGCTTACCCAGTCCCTCAAATAAACAATTTTTAGCTGCACAATAATTTTCCATTGTCAAATGGTAATCCAAATGATCGAGAGTTAAATTGGAAAACACTGCAACATCAAAATCAATATATTCTACTCTTTTTTGAATAAGGGCATGTGAAGTCACTTCCATTACAGCGGATTTTGTACCTGACAAAGACATTTCATAAAGCATTTTATGATTTTCAATAACGTCAGGGGTTGTTCGTGTTGCCTGGTATCGATGAGATCCAACGATATATTCAATTGTTCCAATCAAACCACAAGGACCGTGAAAAAGATCTAAAAGATATTTAATAATAAAAGATATGGTTGTTTTACCATTTGTCCCTGTTATTCCTACCATAAATAACTCTTCAGAGGTATTTTGATAGTAATCGCGCGCTAAAACAGATTCGATTTCGTTAGGATTGGGATGAATAATTTGCACAACTTTTTTTAGGCAAGGATCAAAAAGATCTGTTAAGATCGCACATGCTCCTGATTGAATAGCTTCTTTTATATAGGAGTTGCCATCAAACATTTTTCCTTTTTTAGCAATAAATAGATTTCCTGGGCTAAGGGATTTGGAGTTAGCTGTCAATCCAGTCAACAACACTTCTTGGGAGCCTTTAAACTGGCATGATTCAATGTTTCTAAACAATTCTTTCAACTTCATTTTAAACGCTATGCTCTAATTTTCGGAGATGTTATTCCATTTCTTATATATTTCTTGCAATCTTCTCGTTTCATTCATCCAACTGGCCTTTTGCGGATTGCTTCTTGGATCTCCATAAGGATAGCCGTAAGGATCATCTGGAGGAATTCCAAGATAAGCAAGAGAACGCGTTGCAATTTCTCGGAAAACATTTGCTGTGCAATTACCTCCATTATGATTTTTTCCCACTCCTGGAATGTAACCATATTCTGGCTCATCCATCGTCACAACTAAAACAAAAGCAGGGTGTACAGCAGGAGTAAAACCAGCAAGAGTAGGGCAATATAAACGCTCCGAATAAACACCATCAATGATTTTCTTAGCAGTACTAGTTTTACACACTTCCGTATAACCAGGCACATCTGCTTTGATAGCTGTCCCTCCAGGCTTTGTCACATAACGCATAGATTGGACAACTCGTTTAACAATATCCTCTTCTAATACTCGCGGAAATTGCGCAATTCGTTCTTTCGTTGTGTGATCGACTAAAATTTGCGTTTGAGCATTACGATCTTTTTTAACAATTTGTCGAATGATCGTAGGTTTAACTAGAAATCCCCCATTTGCCAACACAGAATAAGCTCGAAGAATTTGAATGCTATTGACTTGAATATTATGTCCTATTGCTAATGAAAAAGGAGTAGGTAAAGACCATTCCAAAGCCCCACTTGGATGATATTTCCCCGGTGTAGGTAAAATCCCAGGACTTTCCGCAGGTAGCTCGATAAAAGTTTTTTGACCAAATCCAAATAATTGTTGAAGTTGTCTGCGGTACCACTCATTGCCAAGTCTACCCACGATCTTTTCTGCTAATCGACCCATATAGATGTTTGACGATTTTTGCATTCCCATATCCATATTCAAAAAGTAATGTACTCGCGTGTCTGAAATAGGCTTAGATCGCCCAGGAAAACGACCGTTACTGGTTGCTATTTTTTCTTCGGGAAAGAAAAGCTCTTTTTCTCCTTTTTGTCTTAATACTTGATTGGCTTTTAAAGCTAAAGCGATTGTAAAAGGTTTGAAAATTGATCCAGGCTCATTTGCATCTGTTACAGCTTTCACTTTCGTATGTTCAATGAGTTGAGGATCGTTAAAAAACTGTTGGTAATCAGGAGGATTAAAAAACGGATATTGAGCTAAAGCAAGAATTTCCCCGGTGCGAGGATCCATCATCGCAGCCCAGCCCCCTTTGGCTTTACATCTTTTGACACCTTTTTCCACTTCTTCTTCTGCAATAGCTTGTAAGCAAGAATTAATCGTTAAATAAATATCCGCACCGTGTTCCGGATAATCAATAACTTCCCCTGTTTCTAAAGAATTTCGAGGAGAGCGCATCAAACGTCTTTTTCCCTGTTTTCCTTGCAGATAGGAATTAAAAAAAAGTTCTAAACCTCCTGTTGGAAGCGCTTGGCGAGTTTTTTCATCTTTTTGGTTTTGGATAGTATGTAAAACATTACCTAAAACTTTCCCATAAGGATACGAACGTTGATAATCTTTAATGAAAAAAAGGGCATTCCGAGGAATTTTATGTATTTTAGCGTATCCCTGCCACCACTTAAGCAAATTTTGATGCGTTTCTTTATCGAGCCACATAGCCAATTTTCGACTCCGACTTGATTTATCTAACTGCTTTTGTAAATGAAGTTTTTCAGAAATTGAAATATCAAGAAAAGCCATTAAATGGTCGGCGATTTCCTCTTTTAGTGGAATCGGAATTGATTCTGGATCAGCATATAAATGAAATTTTGGAACATCGATCACAAAGGGTTGTGGAATAGCGGGATGATTTTTTTTAATAAAGGGATTAGAATAAAAACTTCCTCTAATAAAAGGTTCTTTAACAATAAAAAAATGTTGTTTTTGAGCCTGAACAGCCCACTTTTTTCCTTCTAAAATTTGAATATGGTAAAATTGAATAATTAGAAAAGAAAACAAAATAAAAATAAATAGCGCCACATAAAGAAGACGCTTTTTTTCAGAAGAGTTGGGAATTTTTGTTAAAGTCATGATATTAATGAATTTCTATAATACTTTCTTCAGGGATCAATAGAACATCGGTTAAGGGAGGGTATTTCAGATGTCCAAATTCCGGTTTATTGGCCAACTCCATTAAATGAACAGGGCTTTCAAATCTTTCAATAGCGTAATAAAGTTCTGCATTTTTTTCCTGAATCTCTTTTAGCTCTTTCGTAACTATAGGAATTGATAATCGCAATTCAGTCAACTCATTCAATTTATCGATATATTTATAAAGAGTTAATCCAGCAAAGAAAATACAAATCCATAACCTAATTAGAAGACCCATTTGCTATCCTACCCTTCCAATTTTTCAGCAATTCGAAATTTAGCACTCCGACTACGCGGATTTTCTTTAATTTCTTTTTCATGAGGGCAAATTGGTTTTCGATTCACAAGTTTCGCTACAGGTTTTTTATCACGAAATAAACCACTTCCCAAACCTGTCGTTTCCCATTTATCACTGGCCGCCAATCGCAATTCATTTTTAACAATACGATCTTCTAAACTATGAAAGCTAATCACAGCGACTCGTCCACCAGGTTTTAAATAGTCAAATGTTTTCGAAACTAACTGCTCTAATACATCTAATTCTCTATTCACACAAATACGCAAAGCTTGAAAAATGAGAGTAAGCGGATTAATCCCTTTTTTTGGATTCCAAGCAAAAGCAGGTTTGAGAAGATTAGCTAAATCTGTTGTCGTCAAAATCTGTTTTACCTGCCTTGCCTGCACGATTGTACGAGCTGCTAAACGCCATTTTTTTTCTTCCCCGTAATCACGAAAAATTTTTCCTAAATCATTTTCTGACCAGGTATTGACAATATCAGCGGCAGTTAGCTTACCTTCAGGATTCATACGCATATCTAAAGGGCCATCTTTAGAAAAACTAAACCCCCTTTCTGGCTGATCAAGCTGCATTGAAGAAACACCTAAATCAACCAAAAGCCCATCCATGGAAGAAAAACCAATTTCTTTTAAAAAAATATCAAACTGAGAAAAATTTCCTTGTTTTAAGAGAATTTTCTGTTTCCATTTCTCAAGTCTTTTATTTGCAATATTTAAAGCATTGGGATCTTGATCAATCCCTAGATAGAGCTCAATTTCTGGATGATGTTCAAGGATTGCTTCTGCATGTCCACCAGCTCCTAACGTTCCATCTATAAATACTTTCAATTGAACAGGTTGAAATGCTTCAATCACCTCTTCTAATAAAACGGATCGGTGGGGATAAAAAGGAATAGGCATAGTTACACTTGTAAATTTAACATAAACATTATAATTAAGGTTCTATTAGAAGATCAACGAAACCCCTTAACTTCTTCAAATTTATTTGCTAATAATCTACTTTTAAGGACAAAAACTCAGCAAATGTTACTCTGAATTTATACCATTTTACTAATAAATATTAGTATTGTTAAAATAAAATTAACGATTAATTCATATTTAAGGACTGGTACTCATGACAACTATCGACCAATTAGATATTGGAATTTATGTCCAATATGCTAGACGCACGCAGTTGATTGAGCAAATTAATCAGCAATATCATTTAGATGAAGCATCATCTATTCCCCCACAAATTTTACTCGTCGATATTTATCCTAAACTATCTGAAATGGATTTGTTATTAGGAATTGTACCTATTCAAACTCCTTGGGCTTACTTTTTTCCCCCACCTCGCTTTCGCTTTCAACGTCGCTCTCCTTTTGGTTTTTTTCGAGTAGCGCCTAGCCTAGGTTCTTTTGAAAAAGAAGATGAGGACGAACGCAAGCTAGAAGAAGTCGAATGCGAAACCGAAGAAGATTTAAAAGAAAAAAAAGCGATTAAGAGTTGCTTTGATCAAATTGATAAGATTAATAATTGGTTAAGTTTTATTGTTGGTCGAGTTGGACAGTTCTTACAAGGATAAACATGGGCAAAATTAATTGGCTAAATAAACTCGGCTGGAATGAAGAACACATTGAAGATTTACGTTATACGGGTTACTCTTATGTGAGACAAGGCAAGTACAATATTGCCTTAGCTTTTTTTGAAGCATTAAATGTCTTGGATCCCGAAAGTGCTTATGATGCACAAACACTTGGTGCCATTTTTTTAGAACTGAATGAACCTGCCAAGGCTCTTAAATCTCTAGATAGAGCCCTCAAATTAGAAACTGATCACGGCCCTACTCTCCTCAATTTAGCTAAAGCTTTTTTTATGCTAGGAAAAATAGAAGAAGCTTTAAAGCTTTCTCATATTTTAAAAAATGAACCTGATCCCTCTATCTCTAATGTTGCTAAAGCTCTTATTTTAGCCTATAGCTAAAATGACAAATAACAAGACAAAATAACATAATTAATTACTAGATTTTTTTAAGTCATTAACTTCACAATATTTAAAAATAAAAATTTTAAGTAAGCTCACTCGTCAATTAGAAATAAAAGCAAATTTTAAATAATTTATTTTAAAATTGATTTGAGTATCTCGCAGATTCGATCTACATCCTTCGTTGTTAGCTCTGGATAAAGAGGTAATGTTAAAGTTTGTTTATAATAAGCTTCCATATTTGGAAAAAGATTTTGCCAATCTTGATTGCGACTTTTAAAAATAGGATGTCTATATAAAGGAATATAATGAACCTGCGTTCCAATTCCCTGCTGTTTCAACTTTTCCATTACACTTTCACGTGTTGTCTGATAGGCTTCAAAATCGATTTGAATGACAAATAAATGAAACGCCGTTATGTCATCTTGAGAATCTGTGAATAGCTTTAAATGAAGGAATTCTTTTAGAGCTTGGCGGTAATGCTGAATGAGAAGGCGACGTTTTTCCACAAAAGCTTTCAACCTTTTTAATTGGCTAAGACCCAAAGCCCCTTGCAAGCTTGTTACATTAAAATTCCCTGTAATCGCATGAACTTCATAATAGCCGGGCATTTGCGCATTTAAAAGATAGGGGTTCTCTCGCTCAATTCCATTATCTCGAAATAAAAGTAAACGATGATAAAGGCCAGGGTCATTAGTTGTCACCATTCCCCCTTCTCCTGTTGTGATTGTTTTAGTTGGATGAAAACTAAAAATAGTCATATTACTGTAAACACAACTTCCCACTTTTTCTCCACTGGGATAAAAAGACCCAATGGCATGAGCAGCATCTTCAATCACAACGGCATTAGGTTGGCAAATCAAATAATCCAAAGCCTGCATATCAACTGCAAGGCCTGAAAAATGAACAGGAACAATAATAAAACGTCCACGACTGAGTTGGATGCTAGACATTTTTTTGATTTGAGAGAGATCTAAATTTCCTGTTTCTCTGTCAATGTCGGTAAAATGAATTTGTAATTTTTGCTGTAAAGGAATTCCAACAGTTGCAATAAATGTATTGGGCGAAGAAATCACATAATCATAAGGTTGTAATTCGGCTGCAAAATAAGCAGCCATAAGCGCGGCTGTTCCATTAGTGAAGGCAACTGCATAACGCACATTACAATCATTTGCTATCGCATCTTCAAAAGCTTTAACAGGAGGGCCTCGAGTAATTGCATCTTCTTTCAAAGCATTCATTACACTCTCAATATCTTCTTGCTCGATAGTCTGTTTTGCATAAGGAATAAATGAAAATTTCGCCATAGTCGTCGTTTCCTAGCTGAACTGATTTGATGATCTGCTTGAATTTTAAGTTTTTTTCTTTATTGCATCTGCTTTTTAAACTCTTAATCCAAAATTCATAAAATCAAGATGCCAAAAGAAGAATTGTGGAAAAAGCAAAAATTGATCGTTAAAATTTTATTTTAATCTCTTCTATACTACTCATTAGCCCCTCATTTTTCCTTTGACGTTCTAGTTGTGGAAAAACTAAAAAAATATTTTACACTCCAATTTTTAGATTTATCAAAGAGATTTTTTTCTTTCCTGCTTGTCATTTTGATAATCAACGGTTTACTTATAAAATGGAATAGACCGTCAAGAAAATTACTTGCCAGCTAAGATTAGCTCATGGTAAATTCTTTCATGAAATCACCCCAGAATGTGCTGTGGAAACGTTGTTCATAACTTTTTTAAGGAACAAAAATATGCTAACTAGCGAAACACAAAATGTCTGGACACAGTTTTTACAATTTGTAAAAACACGCTGTTCACCAGCCGCTTTTGGAAACTGGTTAGCTCCTATCCGAGTTGTTGATTGTTCGACGGAAGAAGTCACTCTAGAAATTCCAAATATTTTTGTACAAGAATATTTGCTCTCGAATTATAAAAAAGATTTATGTGCGTTTTTGCCAGTCGATATGTCAGGTGAACCTGCCATTCGATTTATTATTGCTCCACCGCAAAAAAAAATCATTCCACCCAACCATTTTTCTATTTCTTCTTCTCAAAAAGAAGAGCAGTCTCCCAATTCTGATGTTAAACTCAATAATAATTACCGTTTTGAAAATTTTATTGAAGGTCCAACTAATCAATTTGTCAAATCTGCTGCAATGGGAGTTGCTTTACGTCCAGGCCAATCATATAATCCTCTTTTTATTCACGGAGGAGTGGGATTAGGTAAAACACATATTTTACATAGTATTGGACATTATATTAAAGAAAATCACAAGAAGTTGCGCGTACAATGCATTACGACAGAAGCTTTTATCAATGATTTAGTGGATAGCTTAAGAAATAAATCTGTCGATCGAATGAAAAAATTTTATCGATCAGAAATTGATGTATTGCTTGTGGACGATATTCAATTTTTACAAAATCGTTTAAATTTTGAAGAAGAGTTATCCTATACTTTTGAAGCTTTAAAGAATAAAGGAGCTCAAATTGTTATCACAAGTGATAAACCTCCTTCTCTTTTAAAGCTTTCGGAACGAACAATTGGAAAAATGGAAGGGGGTCTTGTAGCTCATATGGGAATTCCCGAACTCGAAACTCGGGTAGCCATTTTACAGTATAAGGCTGAGCAAAAAGGTCTACATATTCCTCATAAAGTAGCTTTTTTTATTGCTGAACATATTCATAATAACGTTCGGCAATTAGAAGGAGCAATTAACCGATTAAGCGCACATTGTCGTCTTCTCGATTTAAATATTACAGAAGAACTTGTTTCGCGAACTCTACGTGAAATGTTGCAACAAGCTCCCAGAGAAAAAATCTCTGTTGAACAAATTCTTAAAAGTGTCGCTGCTGTATTTCAAGTTCGCGTCAGTGATTTAAGAGGATCAACTCGGACAAAAGATATCGCTCTTCCTCGTCAAGTCGCTATGTATTTAGCTAAAGAAATGATCAACGAATCTTTAATCATGTTAGGAGCGTCTTTTGGCAAAACTCACTCAACAATTCTGCATGCTTGCAAAAACATTGAGAAAAAAGTTGCTAGTGATGAAACCTTACGACGCCAAATTGGCATGGTACGTCGAAATATTGAATCTTAATTATTAACCTGAATTTTGGGTTTTTAGGCAGCCATTAACAACAAGCGATGCTGCTCTGCTAAGTTTATCGATGGCTTTTTAGGTTGGTGAGTATAAGCAACAATCCCAGCTAATAGATTAATTAAAAAATTTCCGGCATTTCTGTGGCGTGTATGTTCAATTTGAGAAATATTTTTTAGTTGATCATTCACCGTTTCAATAATGGCTCGTTTTCTAAGAAGAATTTTGTCTGTCAACTTCATAAGATTCTGCTTCCTATTCGATCTTAGGGTAGTAAATAGTTCAAGACCTTGTTTCAAAAGCCTCTTTGAAAGTTCTTTCGAAATATATCCCTTATCACCAAATAGTTTTCCAAAAATCCCTTTCGACAAAGTTTCGGCAATAGAAACATCAGCGACATTTCCAGGAGTTAGCTGAAAAGCCAAAATTTCTCCTTTCTCATTGATCATGAGATGCAATTTAAACCCGAAAAACCACCCTGAAGTCGTTTTTCCCCTCTTTGCTAAACCTTTAAAGACCTTGTTTCTTTTTATGCGTTTATTGTGGCAAACATCTATCGA
>NZ_BASL01000761.1:0-2915 GCF_000648255.1 Candidatus Protochlamydia sp. R18
TCTTGGGATGCAAAAAGGCCAGTAGAGGGGTCATACTTAATTCAAGTAAGTTTGTTTATTAAAAAATGGTCTCCATGGCTTGATTATGCGTTTTGGGGTGCCCATGATCAATATACATTTAAAAAAAAATTATCTAAAGCAAACTTACAAGTCTGTCAAAATATTGTTGAGGTTCTAAAAGGCAATAAAGCGAACGGATTCCGAATTCGTGTAATAGCGAAAGATAATGCTTCTTTAGAGCAATTTAGAACGTTGCATATTTCTGCTACAGATCATACTACACATAAAGTTAGTGCAACCGCTTTCGAAAATATATTCATTAACTTAGAAATTGCTGGACTTTCTCAAATTACTTTACCCGATGAACGTCACTTGCGTTTATGCTCACCAACTTCTACAACTGCTGTAATACGGTTTTTATCAAATTCTTTGAATCTCTCACCGCTTGAATTTGCAGATACCGTTATAGACTCTGCATTCGATATATATGGGAGCTGGATTTTAAACACTGCACAAGCTTCCCACAAACTCGGAAATCCTTGGAATTGCTTTGTAGCTCGCTTTACAAATTTTAATCAAATTGTTGATCAATTACGTAAAGGATATCCTGTTGTAGTAAGCATAAAAGGACCATTAAAAGGCAGTGCTCTTCCTTATGAGTCAGGACACCTATTAGTGGTGAAAGGGTATGATTCAAAAAAACAAGAAGTATTTTGTATGGATCCAGCGTTTTCTACAAATGAGTTAACCCATGTCACATATGCTTTGGATGATTTTCTAGTAGCTTGGGGTAGACGAAAAGGAATCGTTTATGTTTTTGATCAGTAAGATTTTAAATCAAATCTTCATAAGTAAACTATTTTTCTGTCCTATCATCTGTGAATCTTTGATTTTAAGTAATTGCTTATTCAATTGAAGGAGGTTAATAAACTGAATTTTGGGTTTTTAGGCAGCCATTAACAACAGGCAATGCTGCTCTGCTAAGTTTATAGATGGCTTTTTAGGTTAATGAGTATAGGCGGGTAATCCTGGCTAATAATTAATTAAAAAATTTTCGGCGTTTCTGTGGAGTGTCTGTTCAAATTGAAAAATATTTTTTAATTGATCATTTTCCGTTTAATGCGTTTATTATGGCAAATATCTATCGATATAGAATCAATAAAAGCAATTTGTGTTATTTCGACTTTTTTGTCTAAAAGGTAAGCAAATAAAGGAATAAAAAGATTCTTCTTTAAATAAACAAAGCGACTATTGCTCATTAAGTTTGGAAATTTTTTAACTAAGTATTTAGTAACATAACCATAAAAGTGCTTAAATATTCAATCATTCGATTGATGAAATAAAATAACAATTGTCTCCCTCTCTGGAATTGATCATTCAGATTAGGGCCTTCGCTTTGTCTTGCCACGATCAATTAGGTGTTTATCCCATTTTTGCTCAAAGGACTTTCAAGAAATCATCTAAACGATAATAAAAGTTGATTAAATCCATTTTGACCTCTCATGTTATGTTAAACATGGGTTGTGGAAAATAAATGTTCTAAATCGTGCAGAGGACTTTTGCTATTTAAATTTTAGTAGCTTTTTCTGAGGGAATAATACTTATGTATTCTGCATCATTAAGAGTTTTTGTACCAACACAAACCTAAATGTGATTTATCTACTAGGAATTTAAAATGCGCTAATTCAGAAGCATCCAGTATATTCGTATCGATGTAGGCAAACCCCACTGTCCTCTACGTAAAAAGCTAGTATATGCTAATTTAGCTTGAAGAAGATGTCTGTAATGATAAAGCTCGTCCCAAGGCTGTGAAGTCTTAAAGAGGGGTAATCCAGCTTCATTGAGATCGGGCGAGTACCAACTCAAATCTAACTGCCGTAAATTTACTAAGGAAGTCAAATGCATTAATCCAGTTTTAGTGAGATTATCGCAACAACGCAGATTTAGATGCTGTAAATTTACTAAGGATGTCAAATGCATTAATCCAGCGTCAGTGAGATTATCGCATCCACTCAGATCTAAATGCTGTAAATTGACTAAGGGTGTCAAATGCATTAATCCAATGTCAGTGAGCTCATTGCAGCAACATAAATTTAAATACTGTAGATCTATTAAGGGAGCCAAATACGCTAATCCAGCGTCGGTGAGATTCAGCGGGCACCAACTTAGATCTAAATGCTGTAAATTGACTAAGGGTGTCAAATGCGCCAATCCAGCATCAGTGAGCTTAGGGCACTTACTCAGATTTAAATGCTGTAAATTGACTAAGGGCCTCAAATGCGCCAATCCATCGTCAGTGAGCTTATCGCACCAGTGCAGATTCAGATGCTGTAAATTGACTAAGGGTGTCAAATGCGCTAATCCAGCATCCGTGAGATTGGACATGTACCCACTCAGATTTAAATGCCGTAAATTTACTAAGGGAGCCAAATGCGCTAATCTAGCGTCAGTAAGCTCCCAGCTTTTTAATGCTAAGAGATGAATATCTGTTAGATAAACATTTTCTGAAAAATTGAGCCCTTCTATTGCATTTGCAAAGTAATTTATAATTTTTTCAAATTCTGTTAAATGAGAAGCCTGGTTTAATAATGAACTTACCACTGTGAGTTCTAAATAATTTTTTAAAGTGTTTAATTGATATTGCTGCGCGAAATTTAAAAGTTCTTTTAATTCTATTAGGCTATCTTCGTTAGAGTCAAATAGCTCCAACCTTTGTAATTTATATCCATCAATCAACTGTTCTTCTAAATTCTTCACAACCTCTGTCAGTTGATAATAGTCGGCTAATTGAATGAAAGAACAAATTTTTTTTAAAGGAACTTTATAATTAGCATCTAACAGGCAGTTAACCAGATAAGTAAATTCTTTTTTTGTCAAAGTGAGAGGATCTTGAAGAGTTTCTTGAAAATTTCCCG
>NZ_BASL01000760.1:0-2367 GCF_000648255.1 Candidatus Protochlamydia sp. R18
GCGTATGTTGCCAAAAGAATATCCTAAATGGGAAATATGCTATTATTATTTCACTCTTTTCTCCAAAAAAGATCAATCAACTCCTGGAAGTATTCTAGAGTAATTTTTAAAAAAAATCGTTGGAGAGGTTCGACTAAGCAGTGGTCGGAACGAGAAAACCAGTTTTATCCTAGTTGATGCGCAAAGCGTTAAGAATACCGATACAGCTGAAAGTAAAGGCTATGATGCAGGAAAAAAAATCTCAGGTATCAAACGGCACATAGCAGTAGACACTCAAGGATTGCCTCATGTCATTCATCTAACCACAGCAAATGTTACTGATAGAAAAGGAGCTCTAGAAGTACGTTTACTGAATAAGGGTGTTTTGTCTGAAGTAAAAAATATTTTAGCAGATGTTGGGATGTACAGTAGAGATAACGAAAAGAAACGAATTGCATGCTTTTAAAGTGATTCCGAAAAGATGGATTGTAGAGCGCTCTTTTAGCCGGCTAGAAAAATGCAGAAGGTGATGGAAAAACTGCGAAAGAAAATTGAATACAAGCTTAAATCTGGTCATTTTGGCGTTTGTAGTTCTCCTTTTAAAAAGATTTTAAACAGCTTCTAAGTAAATTTATCTCAATGATCGAATAATTTTACGTACGATTTGCAGAATAAATTTTGACATGCCCTATTTCTATTTTTTGAGTTCGTTTCTCAAGAGTGAAGTTTCCATTTGCAATTGTTTTGACAAGCCGTGTCTCTAAATAAGTTGTCGTTTTATTAGATTCACCCACAATTTGGTCTTTCAAAATAGTATTTTTGAGGTTTGTTTTGGAAATTTCTTCTTTCAGGATTGCTTGCTTTAAAATTTGCTGAGCAATAAACTCCGCCTCTGCACTTGTTTCCCGTGCCCTATCTTCATTTAATCTCCTTTTTGTTTCTTTTAATTCAGCTAATTTCATTAAAACTTTTCTAACATGTTTGGCTGTCTCTTTAGGATTAATGATTAGATGACTGAGCTGATCAATTTTATTACTTTGAGTATTTGAAGTTTCTTTTACGCTTTCAGAATTTTCAGTTTTTTCTGTATGAGATACTTCCTTCGATTCTAAATTTGAACTTGTCTTTTTGACCTGTTCTAAAGGCATAGCATAATGTGTATTAACGAAAGTTGTGAAATGTTGTTTGAATTTATGTTTGAAAAGTTCAGCTTCCTCTTTAGTTAAAGGAACAAATTTTCCATTTTCATTTTTACCAATTTTTCCTTGAGCAACTAATTTTTCTAATCTCTTCTCAATATATTCTTGGTGCTCTTCTGGATCAAGCTTACTCGCTTCTGTAAAGATTTTTTCGATGGTTTTATCTAAATTTCTTCCTTTAGCAGTAATATAGCCTTTAAATTGCGCTTGAACGCGTTTAAGATCCGCAGATGCTTCTGTGCTTAGTTCAATTTCTTCTTTTCTAACTTCAATCTTTTTTGTAAGTACGTCAGATATAATCTCATCAGTTTTTGCTTCATCAGCAATTTTGGTCTTTACTACTTCGTTTGTCGTTTCTGCTACTTGACTTGTCTGTTCCGCTACTTGACTTGTCTGTTCCGCTACTTGACTTGTCTGTTCCGCTACTTGATTTGTTGTTTCTAAAATTTCTTCTTTATTGTCTGATATTTGAATTTTGGCTTCAGTGTTTTCCCAGATATCTTCATTTAGATCTAAATCTAATTCTAAACTTTCAAAATTATCAGATATGCTATCCTCAGATACGTTTATCTCAATTAGCTCATCCTGTTCTTCAAACTCTTCATCAGTGGATAATTGCTTTAAAAGGGGGCCATCTGCTTCTGTGAAAAGAGGAGTCAATGGAAGGCTTGACAATTGTTCGGACTGTAATTCTTGCTGGTCATCAGGAAAAATGGTAAGTTGGCTTGTGGTTATATTAATTTTATCAATTATCTCATTCGTACCTATATCATTCCAATTTGTAACCGTATGTTGGTTTGGAAGATTAGATTTTTGAGAAGATGTCGATTCCTGATTTCCTGAAGCTAGATGTAATGAATCAATTGAAATTCGATTAAAATTAGAGTAGTCGCCGTTCATAAGACATCCTCTTAATTAAAAATTTTTAAATAATTACATATAAAAACAGTTACATTTATTATACCATTTTCTTTTTTTTACCCTTAAAAATGCAAAAAAAATAATTAAAAATTATTCTTGACAAATATGAAAATATTAATAATCTCTTATTCAAGATTGTATTAATTTTTCGTTAACAATGTAAAAAGGAGATTATTATGAATAGTTGCACTGCTAGTAGTTATTCAACTCAAACTTGGGTACCTATAAACGCACAAGAAGCTGCAGATCTTAAAGTACAAGTAAGAAG
>NZ_BASL01000759.1:0-4443 GCF_000648255.1 Candidatus Protochlamydia sp. R18
TATAGAAAATCTGGAGAAATATCAGCTCCATTGTCCCATACAATTGTATCTAAATCCTTATCCAATCGTACAGTTTTAAAATAAGAAACATCCTTTAATAATTTGAAAATCCCTTTTTCTAAATGTCCATTTAAATCAATAAGCTTAGTCTTATTGTCTTCAAATGTAATAGCCAACTGATAGGCACGCATATATTTTACATCTTTCACAAAGTGCATAAATTACCTATTTTACTAATGGTTCAATTTTATTTAATGGTGCTTCTTGTTCCAAAAGCTTCCAGTTTTGCAACAATTCATGACGATGAAGAAAAGCCCATTCAAGGATAATAGTTATTACTTGGTTAGGCAAGCTGCCTTCAAATAATTCTAATTCGTGAATAGAAAAACAAGCTTTGTACTCTCCGTATTTTGCATGAAAATGTGGAGGCCGGTGATCTTTATAATACATTGTTATAATAATTCCGAGAAATCTACTAATTTCAGGCATTTTTCTTCTCTCTTTTTCATTTTAACATAAATTAAAAAGTTCTACAATTTAAGAAATATAATTTGTTTAGATAATTGATTTCCATTTTTTATTTTTCTCAATTTATAATTCAAAAACTTTATTATTAAAAATAAAAAACCAATTTAAAATAAAAAGCATAAGCAAAATAAGATTTATATTTGTAGAATGCCTATTTTGTGATATTTTCCCACCCGGTTGATCATGAAAGTTTATCGGAAAAATTAAACAAGGATATTTTTAATTAAGGACAAGGTGATGTAATGAAAAAAGATTTTCTTGGAAAAAAGGAATTGGAATTCTTAAATTTTGATTGGAAGTTTTATGCTCCTGGTTTAATGAATGGTAGATGTAGAGCTACAGGTACTTGTGATAACCGACCTTGCATCCAGCATTTAAAAAAACGAGAAATAGCAGCTATTTTCAAGCCAACACAATCTTTAAATTCTATTAGCATTTTTGATGTGAGTTCTAAATATGGTTCATTGCGCCCTTAATCCAAGGATTATTAAAGACGCTTTTCGCGCGCAATATTTTCTATCTTCTCTGAATAGGGAAATAGAAAATTTAGAAAGTAAATTAAAAAAAGAAAATTTTTTTTCAAATTCTTCAAAAAATTTTTTAAATAGCTATTTTGAAACTATTGCACATGAGTTAGACCAAGTTCTTTTACCAACTATTGTATATGAGATAAATAAAGCAAAATCTGAGGGAAAATTATTCGGAAATTGCCCACAAGATCGCTATGAAAGTTTTTTTGTTGATGGTATCAAATACACTGAAACAGCTTTATCTATTATCAGTAATTATCCTTTCCTTTTTGAGGTAATAGACTCTTTTATAACGATGATGTGCCAAGCTCTGTTAAAAAGCATACTGAGATTCAAAGAGAGCCAAATAAATCTTTTTAAGTGGCTCAAAATACCACTTAGCGTCAAAATCAAAGAAATTTCCCCACTGAATGGATCTGATAGACATTTTTCGCAACAGTCTCTCTTATATATTTTATCTGACGATACTAAAATTATATATAAACCAGTTGATCTTCATCCAAATATTCTATTGAACAAATATATTGAAATTCTAGATCTCAAATATCCTTATGATTTACAAAAATTTGAAACTTTATCCATGGGTGAATATGGCTGGACTAAATACATTGAGCATGAACCGTGTGAAAACCTAGAAGATATCAGTAATTTTTACCGACGGGCTGGGACTTTATTATCCATTGCAGATAGCCTTAATTACACTGATGGGCATTGTGAAAATTTCATAGCGAAAGGAAGTTTTCCTATTTTAATTGATTGTGAAACACTTTTTCAAAACTTCGATGACTCTGTATTAAAACATAAAAATATACTTACAACTGGAATGATCCAAAAAATCACCGATTGCAATGAAACGCACTTTCTAAATTCTTTATTTCAAGCTCCTGTCGGTCTAAAACATGACTATTTAAATCCACATGCAATTTATGACCATACAGATGAAATTGAATTAAGATATCAAAAAACAAACTTTTCTCCTCAACATCACTATCCATATTTCAAGGGCAAACCTTATGCAGCTCATGAATATATTCCTTATATTAAGGAAGGATATTGCCATGGCTATAAATTAATATCTGCAAATGTAAATAATATTTTAAATGATCAGAAATGGTGGAGCGAATTAGAAAATATTAAAATTCGTGTCGTACTTAGAGATACTCTTTCGTATTTATATTTAGTGAGAAAAACTCAACAACCTGAGAGTATGAGGTCAAAAAAACTCGCAGAAACTATCATTTTAAATAAATTAGGAAGTACTCCATATAGTTCATATGAGACAAAAGAATTATTATCTCTTAATATTCCTTATTTTTTTTATTATCCCAATGCAAAAGACTTATACGATGGACATGGCCACCAATATTCAAATGTTTTTTCTGAGACAGGAGTATTGAGATTAAGGCATCAATTTTTGCAAAGATCAAATGAAAAAATGCAATTTGATTGCAAAATTTTACAAAAACATTTAGTTCCCTATCTTTAATAAAGAAAAAACATGAAAGTGATGAGCTCTAAAACGCGCATATTTTTCTGGTCGATCAAACAGCTTTTACTCTCCGCCCCATGCGAAGCTATTTTTTTATTTACATTTGTCCTCCTTCAAGGATTAATCCCAGCAGCGTCACTTTACTCGATTCAAGCTATGATAGATTGGATCAGCTTAGAATCTTCCTTTCCTTATATGTTTGTTTCTATATGGACGGGACTACTATTAGCAGATACTGTATTAAGTCCCATCGTCTCCATTTTCAGATTACATTTGAATGAAAAATTTTTATGTCATTGTAACGTTTTACTAATGGAAAAGGCTTCCGCTATTCAAGGCCTTGATTCATTTGAAAATTCTAAATTATATGACGAAATACAGTTCCTAAAAAACGAATCTTCAAGGCGCCCTTTAAATTTTGTATATGTATGTTCAGGATTTCTAAAAGAATGCATCGCACTCATAGCTGTCTTATTTGTATTGGGTTCTCTTGAATGGTGGGTTCCTATTGCCATGTTTTTAGCAAGCTTGCCTCACGCTTTTTCAACATTTTGGTTTGAAAAACAATCATGGGACCAAATGCTGTTTTCAAGTCCAGAGGCCAGAAAACTTGGTTGGATCGCTTCTTTACCTTTAGACGGGCGTATAGCAAAAGAATTGAGGCTTTTTGCTTTCGGAGATTATTTGATCCAAAAGTATAAACAAGGAGCTTTAGCTTTACATATTGCCTTATCTAAAGAGCGATGGAAGAAATCTTTTCTATCCATTTTTTTATCTGGGGTAACAGTTCTGGGTTATCTTTTCATCCTATCTCAAATCATCATACAAACAAAAAATAAAGCATTAGAAATTAGCGAACTCGTAGTAGCGATTCAGGCACTTGTAATGACCCAGTCTCAACTGTCCGGATGTATTTCTTACACAGGAATGATGACTCCGATTATTCTTTTTTTTAGTAAGCTAAAGCGTTTTCTAGCTTCTTCGAATCACTCAATTTCCGATCAAAACTCAAAAATAATGCCCGTTTTTACTCAAGAAATTAGTTTTGAAAATGTTTCTTTTTCTTATCCTGATGGGCGATGTGCTCTTACAAATGTAAGCTTTAAAATTCGTAAAGGTGAAAAAATAGGCCCTTGTCGATCATAACGGTGCCGGGAAATCTACGATCGTAAAATTATTACTTCGATTTTACGATCCAGCCGAAGGAAGAATTACTGTAGAGGGTGTAGATTTGAAAACAATCAATATCCAGAATTGGAGAGCCTTAATAAGCGGAAGTTTTCAAGATTTTGGACATTATCACTTTACTGTACGCGAAAATATTTTGCTTGGAAACATACATGCCAATGAAGAGCATATTTTACAAGCAGCAAAAGCTGGTGGATTGGAAAAAACATTGCAAAACCTTCCAAACGGTTTATTGACACCTCTTGGAAAAGAATTCGGTGGAACATCTTTATCTGGTGGAGAATGGCAAAAAATTGCCATGGCTCGCAGCTTTGTTAAAAATGCAAGCTTGTTAATTTTAGATGAACCTACAGCTTCCTTAGATCCAAAAAGTGAAATCGAAGTATTTAACCAGTTTGCTGATGCATCTTCAGGGAAAACAGTTTTATTGATTACCCATCGAATCGGATCTATCAAGATGGCTGATCGAATTTTGGTTTTTAAATTTGGCAAATTAGTAGAAGAAGGCACTCAAGATTATTTGCTGAGAGCAGACCAAGAATACGCTCATTTATTTTTTCAACAAGCTAAACAATATCAGTTAAACCAATCATAAATTTTGGCTTTTCAGCTTAACTCTGGAAATGCTGCTGATGTCTCTATTGCCGAAACCTT
Source organism: Candidatus Protochlamydia sp. R18 (assembly GCF_000648255.1). Classification (NCBI taxonomy): domain Bacteria; kingdom Pseudomonadati; phylum Chlamydiota; class Chlamydiia; order Parachlamydiales; family Parachlamydiaceae; genus Candidatus Protochlamydia; species Candidatus Protochlamydia sp. R18. Next base: position 4,390 of record NZ_BASL01000759.1, read on the forward strand.
GTCAAAAGGGATTTCTGAGAAGCCATTTGATGATAAGGGGGTTATTTCAAAAGA
>NZ_BASL01000758.1:0-3366 GCF_000648255.1 Candidatus Protochlamydia sp. R18
TGGAAGAAAATTTATAAAAAAAAGCACCAAATTCTAAAAGAAGTCAAACGTAACAAACCCACATTATGTGAAGATCGATGTAAGCATGACACCTACCAATTACCAGGTTTTGCAGCAAGTGGAACGGTTAAATTAAAGGTAGAAAAAAAAGTAGCTTTCATCCAAGTCACTTCTGGGACTGCTCAAGTCTATTCTCTTGAGGAAAAGGGCTGTCAATTAGTTTTTGATAACCTAAAAGACGAAAATTCTCGTTTGATTCACTATCTAGAGGGGCATATGATCCAAGTGACCCAAGAAGGGTCCCTCTATCGCTGGCCACTCAAAGAACCTTTTCCTTCGCAACCCTTAAGCAGGGTGGGAAATTTTGAAGAAGCCTATGTTGACCAAGAGTTGCTTATTTTAGTGTTGCCTCAGCGCAAGCAATTTGCCATTTTTAATATAGAAAATGGCTTAAAATGTTACGAATCTCCCCTTTTCCACTCTCCCATCCGCTCGCTCGATTGCCGCGATAACCAAATTTTGATTCAATGTGAAGATGGCACGCTTTATTTTATCAAAGCTATTCGAAAAGAGAATGCCTCCCAAAATCTGGAACCGATTCTTTTGAACGGGCTCTTTTTAGATCCTCTGTGCAAAGAGCTCGTGCAATTTGATGAAAAGCATGTCATTATTTTGGGGAAGGATGCGGGGAAACGCCTCTGTACAGTTTGGGATGCTGCTAGCGGAAAAAAAATCTTTGATAATTGTCTCGAAGCTTCAAAATTTGGTAGTTGTTTTATGGGAAAATTTATTACGGCTTCAGCCTATAATGGCGAAAAACTCGCTGTGGGATATGACTCAGGAGAGGTCGCTTTTTATGAACCCTCTAGTGGAAGAACAATTACAGAGCATCCTTTTGGCCCTTATTCTGTCCAATTTCTTAGTTTCGACTGCGATCAGGAACATTGCTGGGTGGCCACTAATCCCTACTATTTAATTAATTGTCTAAACATCACAGACAAGACTAAAAAAGTGGGAGCTTTTTGCTCTATTAAACAAAAAACGAAATTGGAAAATAGAGAAGCAGAAGCATTAGAGTGTGATTTAATAGGTATTTATGCCGATGAGCGCCGTTTGGCTTGCTGCGATAAAGAAGGGGGGTTAGATGTCTGGGACTTTGCGAAGGCTTCTCTCCCCCATTCATATTTTTAAGCTTTGAAATTTAGCTTATTCGGTTGACCGTCTAATCAAGGCTTGTTTTAAAGCTTCCTCTTCATAAGTAAAAGGATCAGCTTGCTCCAAATCCTGGGCAAGCTGCAAAGTCGCCCTGGATTGTAGGTTTAATAACTCTTCGACAAAAGAAAGCATGGTGCTAGACACAGGATAATGAATTAATCTAAACTGAGAGTTTATTGACCATTTAATTATTACTTTTGAAATGTTTAGATATTGTGTTCTGAAATAAGCATCTTCAGGCTCTTTTGCTTTTCCTAGTACTTGCATTAAATCTCGATTTTGCTGCATTATTTTCTTTATTTCCTCTAGATCTTTTTGTAAGCCGGTTTTTTCCAGAAATTTATCCATAACACTTGTATAAGCTTCATAACGTTCAGCCTTGCCATATGATAACTTTTCAACTAAATCTAGCTTTTCTTTAGGTTCAAGATTTAGGAAAGATGAATTTTCTGGTACATTCTCTTCTAGTGATAACAGCATTATCTTTTCTTCTGGAGTCAACTCCTTTTCTTTCAATTCTTGCTCAAACTCTTCTTTTTCCCTCTCTTTCTCCTTTATAGTGATCGTTAGTTCCTCGATTTGTTTTTGATGTTGAAAAAAAGGGGCTTGCCGATACTGTTGATAGCGATTTTCAAATGTTTCATCCATCCATCCTGTTAACTCTGTTCTAAAGTCATGGAGCGTTTTTTGCATTGTTTTCATTCTTGCTTGTTCTATTTTAAAATCCACAACCGCTATATGGAAAGAAGAATGATTAAGATTTGCTAATGCATCGAGAAGGCGCATGAGTTCATTAACGGTGCTTTGCACCTCTTTTAAATTTTCTAACTTTTTGTACAAGGAAGTGTGACTCGCACTAGTTTGTGCAATCTCTAACCCGGTAAAAAGTTTGCCCAGCTTCTCCAATTCTCTTTCTAAAGCGGAAACTAAAACAATTTTTTCTTGGATAACCGTTAGGCCTTCATTCAGGTTTGCAATCATGAGCTCGCCTACTTGTTGAGTGCCTTCCAAAGGGCTAATCTCTTTTTTGGCAATCGCATTAAGGATTTGCATAGCACCGGAGCGCACTTTTTTTTCAATTAAATCGTCCACTTTATTTAAGGCAGAAGGAGCTATTAAAGTATGATGGTTTAAAAAATAAAAGTTCGTGTTTGCCCATAAAGAGGGATTCACCCACTTTTCAAACACTTCATCCACATTTACATCCACTCTCTCTAATCGTTTATTTTTTAGTAATGCATTAATAACAGTTCTAGGAACCCCTTTTGTTTGCAGTTTGCCTATCGTTTCTTCCGATAGTCTTTCTCTATCCTTTATATATTGGAATAAACCATCTTTTAATTCTGTTGCTAGGGCTTGATTCTCTATAGAAAGAGGAAATGTCTCTTTCCATAAGTTTTCAATTCCATTAGACGCACGAATTTTATTGTCCAAAATGGCTTTAATGGTCTTTTGAAGTCCTTCTTTAGAGACATTTAGCTCAAGGAGCCTTTCTTTTAACGGAAGAGGAATTTCTCTTTGGTTTTCACGCAATGCGCGTACTGCTTCCAGTAAAGACTCTTTTAATTCTTGATGTTCTGTAGAAGAAGGAAATGTCTCTTTCCATAAGTTTTCAATTCCATCAGATGCGCGAATTTTATTGTCTAAAATTGCTTTAATGGTTTTTTGAAGCCCTTCTTTAGAGACATTTAGCTCAAGGAGCCTTTCTTTAAAAGGAAGAGGAATTTCTCTTTGGTTTTCACGCAATGCGCGTACTGCTTTCACTAAAGACTCTTTAAGCGTATAAAGATAGGTATCATTCACTTCGGCAAATAAAGAGTGATGACAAGCTTCTGTGCCTGTTTGTTCTGAGCCAATATAAAATTGTTTTTTGGCTGGTAGCCAATCAATTTGACATTCCAACCCAGAGTAAGCTATGCCCATGTGAAGAAAAAGAAGCAGCCGCGCTTGCGCATGCATGTCAATTAATTTTGCAGGGGGATTTCCATTTTTATCTCCCCGATTGTTATAGGCATCCATTTCAGCAATGAATTGACCAAGCTTCAAAGAAAGGGGTTTATCAATTTGGAAAAAGGGTTCTACAGCTTTTGCAATAAATTCTTTTGCATTGATATAAATTTCTCTATTGCTCTCTAAACCAAAGGAAGAACG
>NZ_BASL01000757.1:0-2287 GCF_000648255.1 Candidatus Protochlamydia sp. R18
CGCTTGAATTAGAATAATTAATCTATCAAATTAGATCAGTTTATTGAAATAGCCTTACCTACTTAGTACTATCCAATAATTTTTATCTATAAATTATATTGTTAAAATATTTATAAATTAAAATTTATTTTATACCATATGAGCGATAGAACCAATACCAATGTTACAATTGAATTACTACACCCTAATTTTGAAAATGAGCTTGAGGAATATTTCCATGAAATGATAGAGGGTAGCCGCCGCCCTTATCTAATTCAACATGTATGTAAAAGACCTAGACCTTCTGATGAAAAGTACCAAAATTATTGGTCTCAAGTGGATCCTGAACAATATGATGAATGGCTATCTAAATAAAGATAGCCTATATATAGGACAAAATTTATTGTTCCCAAATAGGAGCAAATGTTCGTCCACTTTTACCCCAGATATTAACTAAATAGCTAACTTGATCAATTTGATTAGGATAATCGTAAGCAAGGATCTTTTTTAGACACTCTCTTGGCTCATCATTATATAAATAACCAAGCCTCTCACTAACAATTTCTCTAATAGATTTTTTAGCGTGTTCAATTGTTAAGCGCATAAGTTTCGATTCGGAAGGGATTTGTAATGTTCTAGCAAAATAAGACGTTAAAAAGGTATCATCCGCCACTTGGTCTTCTATCGTTTTACTATATTCTTTAAGAATATCTCTAGCTAACTGATCAATACCAGCAACTGTATCTAATTTAGCAAGATTTTGCGTTTTAAATTTTTGATAAATGGCCTTTAATTCCTGTTCCATTTTGCTTTGATCCGCGTAAAAACTTGTAATTTTACTATCAAGCCATTTATGAAAAAAGCTATGAGAATTTAGTGGAGCTAATATACGCCAAGTGGCAATTTCTTCTGTAGGAAGCTTGTTTAATACTTCAATTGGAAGATCTGGATCTTGCGTATGTAACCACTCTGCAAAAGCATCTTTACACACATCCTTTACTTTAGCTTTTATTGTTAGGTTGGTTTGGACTACCTCTTTAGGTTTAGCTGCCTTATATGGCATATCCTGATCAGATTGATAGCCTTGTTTAGGAGAGCAAGGTTGTAAATACATCATAAATTAACTAAATTAAAATTGTTAATTATAAACAAACTAAACTCATTGTGTTTTATATGAATAATTCAATCCTAGTCTATTTGCTATTTTTTGATGATTTTTCTTTAGTTTGTTAACACAATAGAATAATAATCATTATACGCCTTAACGTAAATAAAATCAAAGTGTTGCTGCAAAGCTCACTAGTTTCTTTAAACCCGTATTATAATTTTACAACCCATGTTTAGGTAGCATCCTTACAGTTAGAAATATGAACTTATTAATATAAAACCATATTTTATTGTAATTGGGTTAAATTTGTTTGGACTAATAATTATTAGCCTTAAGGTCTCTGTCAGCATTTTATTTAATTTAGCACATAGTGTGCAAAAGGCCTAAATCTCCTGAATTCTAGCAAAAGCAAATCATCAAACATTTTTTTATGTGATTCCAAATGAAATTTTCTCTGATGGCGTGACTTTCCATTTCAATGTTCAAAATTTATATTGATATTGGGTAATTAAGAGATAGCATTCGGAGAGGTAGTACTCCCCAAATGAACCGAACCATCTGGCTTGCTTCTAAGATATAGAAGTAAGACTAGATTTATGACTAATTGTAAATTAATTACATCAGTAGAAAGAAGAAGACGATGGTCCTTAGAAGAAAAAAAACAGATCATTGAAAAAACATATCAAGAAGGTCAATCTGTTTCCCAAATAGCAAGGAGATATGATATAATACCACGTCAACTTTTTGCATGGAGAAGGCAGATGGAACAAGGAGCACGACAAGGAATTAGCAGCCGAGAAGAACTAGTCCCCAAAAGCCAAGTGAAAGAAATGGAAAAGCGAATAAGAGAACTAGAGCGGATGCTTGGGAAAAAGACACTTGAAAATGAAATTTTAAAAGAGGCTGTAAGGCTTGGGCAGGAAAAAAAACTCATCTCGCGGCAGCCATTGCCAAGCTTAAACGATTTAGCCTAAGGAAAATAGCAGAGGTGATGGAAGTATCAAGATCCAATCTTATAGAGCAGCTTAAAGAGCATTTACCTCATCAGCCAGTCTTTTATTCTAAAGCTGAAAATGAACAAGTTTTAGCTTTAATCAAAGAGGTGGTTAAAGGCAGGCCGACTTACGGTTATCGTAGGGTTCATGCGATTGTCAATAGCCTTCTCAAAGAGAAAAAACTTAAAGTCATTAATCATAAGCG
>NZ_BASL01000756.1:0-2397 GCF_000648255.1 Candidatus Protochlamydia sp. R18
GATTGGCTTAATTGTTCTAAAATTAGCGAAGGGCCATTATTTCGACCGATCAATCGGCATGGTCAAATCATGGATAAAGCTCTAACTTCCAAATCCGCCGCATTGATTATTAAGCGGAACAAACATTTAGAAAATCAGAAACATTCATTCTCAGGACATAGCTTACGGGCTGTATTTGCTACAACCGCTGCCATCTTTGGTGTTCCTGAGCATATGATCATGAAACAAACAGGCCATAAAAGCTCTGATACCATTAGAAGATATATTCGATTGGGAAATATGTGGACAGAAAATGCCGCCACTAAAATTGGTTTATAAGCTTAATTTCCATCCTATAATACATCTTATCGCGGATATTTCTATTAAATAAGCGTCTCAATGGAAATTGATCAACTTTAATGAAATTTTATCTTTCAATTTCTAAATTGAGTGAAGTTGCTAAAGTTTTAAAACGGTCTAATCCATTATCGGTGAGATTCGTACAGCCGCTTAAATCTAGATGCTGCAAAGCCGTTAAGGATGTCAAATGGGCTAATCCAGCATCGGTGAGATTCGTACAACCGCTTAAATCTAGATGCTGCAAAGCCGTTAAAGATTTCAAATGGGTTAATCCAGCATCGGTGAGATTTTTGCATCTACTTAGATTTAGATGCTGCAAAGCCGTTAAAGGTTTCAAATGGGCTAACCCTGCATCGGTGAGATTCGTACAGCCGCTTAAATCTAGATGCTGCAAACCCGTTAAGGATGTCAAATGTGCTAATTCAGCACCCGTGAGATTTTCACAATCGCTTAAATCTAGATGCTGCAAAGCCGTTAAGGATGTCAAATGTGCTAATTCAGCACCCGTGAGATTTTCACAATCGCTTAGATTTAGATGCTGCAAACCCGTTAAGAGTGTTAAATGCTTCAATCCATCTTCAGTGAGTTTCTTACAAGAGCTTAGATTTAGATGCTGCAAAGCCGTTAAGGGTGTCAAATGCGCCAATCCAGCATCCGTGAGATACTTACAATCGCTTAGATTTAAATGCTGTAAAGCCACTAAGGGCCTCAAATGTGCTAATTCAGCACCCGTGAGATTCGTACAACCGCTTAAATCTAGATGCTGCAAAGCCGTTAAAGGTTTCAAATGGGTTAATCCAGCATCGGTGAGATTTTTGCATCTACTTAGATTTAGATGCTGCAAAGCCGTTAAAGTTGCTAAATGCGCTAATCCTACATCGGTGAGATACCCATAATTGCTTAGATTGAGATGCTGCAAAGCCGTTAAGGGTGTCAAATGGGCTAATCCTACATCGGTGAGATTCCTGCAATCGCTTAATTCTAAATGCTGCAAACTCGTTAAAGGTGTCAAATGGGCTAATCCTGCATCGGTGAGATTTTTGCATCTACTTAGATCTAGATGCCGCAAAGCCGTTAAGGGTGTCAAATGCGCCAATCCAGCACCCGTGAGATTTCCACAACCGCTTAGATTTAAATGCTGTAAAGCCGTTAAGGGTGTCAAATGGGCTAATCCAGCATCGGTGAGATTCCTCCAGCATCGGCTTAGATTTAGATGCTGCAATCCCGTTAAGGGTGTTAAATGCGCTAATCCTGCATCAGTGACGCCCTGACATTTCTTAAAATGAAGTATTTTTAAATTTTCACAATTTTTTAATGTTAAAAGATGGGCATCGCTCAAACGGGCATTTTCTGAAAAATTAAGTGTTTCTATCTTCTTTGAGAAGTGATTTACAATTTTTTCAAACTCCTTTAACTGAGAGGTCTGGTTTAATAATGCTCTCACAACGGTGAATTCTAAATAGTTCTTCAATGTATTTAATCGATAGCGATGTGCAGAATTTAAAAGTTCTTTTAATCTGACTAAACTTTCTTCAGTGGAGTTAAATGGTTCAAACCTTTGTGATTTGTATCCATCAATCAGCTGTTCTTCTAAATTTGTTACCACTTCTGTCAGTTCATAATAATCAGCGAGTTGAATGGCAGAAGTGATCTCTTCTAAGGGAACTTTAAAGTTAGCATCCGTCAGGCAATTGAGCAAAAGCGTAAAGTCTTTTTGTATTAAAGCGAGAGGATGTTGCAGGGTTTCTTGAAATTGCCCCGACCACAAATTTTTAAAATAAGGCGATTTGTCCCTTAACAAAGCTAGCTGAGAGTGAGAAATAGTCAGAGAAGTTCCCTCTTGAAAGCTTAGTTGAATTTCATCAGATGAAGGTGAAAGAGCAGAAGTTGGAATCGTTGACGCACTACTTTCCTCTGTATTGGCCAAAGAATTGTCTAAGTGAGTATTTTCATTCCCAAGTTGATCATTAATATCTTGAGGGGGATCGTAAGATAGAGTCGTTGTATTGGCAAGATGACTAGGAGTAAACCCAAAATTAGAAATATTCAAAATGACCG
>NZ_BASL01000755.1:0-28807 GCF_000648255.1 Candidatus Protochlamydia sp. R18
TCGATAGATGTTTGCCACAATAAACGCATAAAAAGAAACAAGGTCTTTAAAGGTTTAGCAAAGAGGGGGAAAACAACTTCAGGGTGGTTTTTCGGGTTTAAATTGCATCTCATGATCAATGAGAAAGGAGAAATTTTGGCTTTTCAGCTAACTCCTGGAAATGTTGCTGATGTTTCTATTGCCGAAACTTTGTCGAAAGGGATTTTTGGGAAACTATTTGGTGATAAGGGATATATTTCGAAAGAGCTTTCAAAGAGGCTTTTGAAACAAGGTCTTGAACTATTTACTACCCTAAGATCGAATATGAAGCAGAATCTTATGAAGTTAACAGACAAAATTCTTCTTAGAAAACGAGCTATTATTGAAACAGTCAATGATCAACTAAAAAATATTTCTCAAATTGAACACACACGCCACAGAAATGCCGGAAATTTTTTAATTAATCTATTAGCTGGGATTGTTGCTTACACTCATCAACCTAAAAAGCCATCTATAAATTTAGCAGAGCAGCATCGCTTGTTGTTAATGGCTGCCTAAAAACCCAAAATTCAGGTTATTAAAATCAATTTAAGTTTAGCTCAAAAAAAAAGGCAAAAGTAATAAACTTTTGCCTTTTCTAATCTATATGAGTTGATTAGTCAGAGTTGTTGAATTACGAACGATAATTAGAACGTCTGTCGCCGCCGAAAGAAGATCTGTCTCTATCTCCACCACCGAAAGAACGTGGCTCTCTTCTTTCGCTACGATCTCTTTCTTGCGCCAAGCTTACACGCAAACTACGATCAACTAAAGGCTTGCCATTTAATTCGCGAATAGCATTTTCTGCATCGTTTGCACTTTCCATTTCTACAAAGCCGAAGCCTTTAGATTTGCCTGTCATTTGATCAGTAACGATCTTGGCGCTAACAACTTTACCGAAAGCTTCGAAATGAGCTTTAAGCTGCTCTTCCGATGTTTTCCAAGAAAGGTTACCAACAAATATTTTCTTCATATAATTCTCCATAGGATTTAGTTAACAAGGGGTCTAACTAGTGCTTATTCAGCTCCCCTCGACTCTGAACAAGGACATGCCTTTTTGCCTTGGCAAAAGCCTTTACTGCAGAAGTATAAGCAAGGGGGAAACAAGTTATCTTATACTGAGCTTAATAGATCCATTGGGAAAGATGCGACATCGCTATCAATTCTAATAGGGCTCAAAAAGTATACTGTGAACCTCTTTGCGCTATACAAACCGTATGCGTAAAGGGTATGTGATAATTGACTGAACTACCTCAACTCATGTACTGATTAAATTGTATCATTTTTTTCTTTTTAGTCTAGAATAATGTCAAAAGATTCACATAATATTTAAAATATTAAAAAAATCAAGTTTTGAAAGAAGTCTTTTTCTTAAAATGATACAATTTATAAAAGATTTCCTAAAACCCTAAATTGGGCAAAATTTCCTTTGTAATTAAATTCTGTTTTGCAGCTAATCAAGATTAAAAATGATTGTAACTAAAATGAATTAACTATGCCTGAACTCCCCGAAGTCCATACCATTGTCCAAGATTTGAAACAAAGTAGGCTCATTGGTAAAAAAATTATTTCTACAGAAATTTTTTGGCCTAAAACGCTTGCTGTACCTGCACCTGAAATTTTCTGTCAGCAAGTCCAAGGTCAATCTATCCAAAATGTTGACAGGAGAGGTAAATACATCATTTTTCAACTTTCCAATCAGATGTTTCTCATTGTTCATTTAAGAATGACAGGACGGTTTCAATTTGTTACAAATCAAACCCCAGCCTCCCCTTACATTCGAATACAATTTAATTTTGAAAATGACGATCAACTTCGTTTTCATGATACACGCAAATTTGGTCGTTGGTATTTAGTTTCTGATTTAGAGGAAATTATAGGACACTTAGGTCCCGAACCTTTACTTCCCTCTTTTACATTCGAACTATTTGAACGTATGATGAAAAATCGAAAAACTTTATTAAAAACCTTACTACTAAACCAAAGTTTCATTGTAGGTCTTGGTAATATTTATGTGGATGAAGCTTTGTGGGAAGCAAAACTACATCCTTTGATTCCCGCCAATCAATTAGATCTAAAACACCTAAAGATTCTTTATCATAGCATTAAATATGTCCTTGAAAAAGGGATCCAAGCAAGAGGAACAACGCTTGGATCTGGGCGAACGAACTATTATCGCTTAGATGGCTCAAAAGGAGAACACCAAACTCTTTTAAATGTCTTTCGAAAAACTGGAAATCCTTGTCCTCGATGTGGTCATTTAATTGAAAAGCTAATTGTCGCGCAGCGAGGTACACACATTTGCCCCATCTGCCAAAAAAAATGATACAAGCTTAAAAGGAATTTATGTTTACTGGATTAGTAGAGGAAGTGGGATGTCTCACAAAGATTGAAAAACGGGGTGATGGAATTCGTTTTCAGATTGAAGCATCAAAAATTTTAGAAGATATTAAAATTGGAGACTCCATTAACGTTAGTGGTTGTTGTCTAACTGTTGTAGAGTATTTCAATCAGTCATTTTCTTGTGATTTAGTCGCGGAAACCCTGCAACGAACTTATTTTCATCACTTATCGATAGGGGATTTTGTAAACCTCGAAAGAGCCATTAAATATAGCGACCGCTTAGGAGGCCATCTTGTACAAGGCCATATTGACGATGTAGGACGCATTATTTCCTATTCAAACTTAGAAGGGGGATCTTACTGGGTAACAATCGAATTTTCTCCTCCCCTCTTGCGCTACGTTGTTCATAAAGGCTCTATTACTATAGACGGTGTTAGCTTAACTATTGCTGAAATCGGTGCAAGCCATTTTTCCTTTGCTATGATTCCACATACGGGTCAATGCACAATATTGGGAAGAAAAGGAAAAGGTGATTTAGTTAATGTAGAAGTAGATTTAATGGCTAAATATATTGAAAAATTGATGACTCCCTATCACAACTAAGGATAATGAATTCATGAAAACCTATCGATTAGAAGATGCGCTTTTAGCCTTAAAAGAAGGAAAATTTGTTATTGTTGTTGACGATGAAAACCGAGAAAATGAAGGAGATTTGATTTTAGCTGCAGAAAAAGCACATCCAAGTTCATTGGGATTTATGATCAGGCATACTACAGGCATTATCTGCTTAGCCATGAAAGGGCAACGTTTAGATGAATTAAAACTCCCTCCAATGGTTACAGATAATACAGATCGTAAACAAACAGCTTTTACAGTCTCTGTTGATTATTTGCATCAAGGTGTAACAACTGGTGTTTCGGCTGAAGATAGAACTAAAACAATTTTATCTCTCATTCACCCTCATACAAAACCAGAAGATTTAGGCCGCCCGGGACATATCTTCCCTCTTCGTTACAAAGAAGGGGGCGTTCTAAAAAGGGCAGGTCATACAGAAGCTGCTGTTGATCTGACAAACTTAGCCAAACTTTATCCGGCAGGTATCCTTGCAGAACTTATCAATGAAGATGGTTCCATGATGCGTTTACCAGAATTGGAGAAATTTTCCGACCTTCATCAAATTCCCATTATTACGATTGCAGAGCTCATACGTTTTAGAAGAAGGCATGAAAAATTAGTGAGCTGTTTTTCACAATCCCCTATTCCTACTCCATTTGGAGATTTTAACGCTTATGTTTATGAATCACAATTAGATGGAATTCAACATATTGCATTAGTGAAAGGTGAAATAAAAAATCAAAAAAACATTCTTGTAAGAATGCATTCGGAATGCTTAACTGGCGATGTTTTCGGTTCTAAACGATGCGATTGTGGCTCCCAGCTAAAACTTGCCATGGAAAAAATAGAGCAAGAAGGACGAGGAGTGATTATTTATTTACGAGGGCATGAAGGAAGAGGAATTGGAATTGGCCATAAATTAAAAGCTTACAATCTTCAAGATCAAGGGAAAGACACATTAGAAGCTAATCTTGAACTAGGTTTTCCAATTGATTCTCGCGAATATGGAATAGGAGCCCAAATTTTAGTTGATTTAGGGTTATCGACAATCCGATTAATGACAAATAATTTAGCAAAATATAATGGGCTAACAGGTTATGATTTAGAAATTACTGAAAGGGTGCCTTTACCTGTTTGTGTAACAAAAGAGAATAAACATTATTTACAAACTAAAAAAGACAAACTCGGTCATTTGATTGACTTAAGTGAAGATAAATTAGAAATTCATCATTCGACGTAACTTTTTCTTTAAATAAACAGGAATCATTAGATGAAAGAATATAAGGGTAAATTAAATATTTCAAAAGCTCGTATTGGAATTGTTATTTCTCGTTTTAACGAAACCATAACCAAAAATCTTCTTGAGGGGTCCTTAGATGAATTAGAAAGATATGGAATATCAACACAAAACCTTCCTGTTGCTTGGGTACCTGGTGCTTTTGAAATTCCTTTAATTGCAAAACAAATGGCCCTTTCAGGAGAATTTGATGCCATTATTTGTTTGGGCGCTATTATTCGTGGGACCACTCCCCATTTTGACTATGTTGCTAGTCAATCTGCTGCAGGAATTCTGAATGTTTCTTTAGAAATTAATCTTCCAGTTGTATTTGGAATCTTAACAACGGATACGGTGGAACAAGCCATGGAACGCTCAGGAGTGAAAATGGGAAATAAAGGGCGGGAAGCCGTTCAAACAGCCATAGAGATGATAGACTTGACTGATCAACTCTCTTTGCTTAGAGATCATTCCCATTCTTCGACTGCCAATAATGCTTCTATTTGTAAATAATAACTAATAAATAGTATTTAATTAATAACAAATGAATCCTCTTAGGATTTTTTAATCTAGTTATGGCAAGGGTGAGACATCAGAAAAAATAAAAAAACTAACCCCATAACCGCTTTTCTTTCCATTTGCAAGCCTATCCGACATAAAATCCAGGCTTCAAACTTCATTGACTTGTGAAGCTTTTATTCGCGTAAGCCTTTACCCAACTCCTCGCCTTCGAGCTGCTTTTTTTAACTTTTAGTTCCATTTCCCGGTAAAGCTTAAAAAGCTTCTTAACGCAATATTATAGCTGCTAAGAGTTTAAAATGCGCTAACCCAGCGTCCGTAAGATTATCGCATTTGCGCAGATTTAAATGCTGTAAAGCCACTAAGTGCCTTAAATGCGCTAATCCATCATCCGTGAGTTTATTGCACCTGCTTAGATTTAGATGTTGTAAAGCCGTTAAAGGTGTCAAATGGGCTAATCCTGCATCCGTGAGCCAATAGTATTCACTTAGCTCTAAATGCTGCAAATCCACTAAGAGCCTCAAATGGGATAATCCTGCATCGGTGAGATGTTCACAAGCGCTTAAATCTAGATGCTGCAAAGTCGTTAAAAGTATCAAATGCGCTAATCCATCATCCGTGAGTTTATTGCACCTGCTTAGATTTAGATGTTGTAAAGCCTTTAAGGGTTTCAAATGGGCTAATCCTACATCAGTAATTTTACGGCAACTTCTCAGATTTAGATGCTGCAAAGCCGTTAAAGGTTTTAAATGGGCTAATCCATCATCCGTGAGATTCCAGCATTCATTCAGCTCTAAATGCTGCAAAGCCACTAAGGGCCTCAAATGCGCTAATCCTGCACCGGTGAGATTCTTGCATCTGCTTAGATTTAGATGTTGCAAACCCGTTAAGAGCTTTAAATGGGCTAATCCTGTATTAGTAAGTTTAAGGCAACTTCTCAGATTTAGATGCTGCAAAGCCGTTAAAGGTTTTAAATGGGCTAATCCTGCATTAGTAAGTTTATGGAAACTTCTCAAATTTAGATGCTGCAAAGCCGTTAAGGGTTTCAAATGAGTTAATCCATCATTAGTGAGCCTCATACAGTGGCTTAGATCTAAATGCTGCAAACCCGTTAAGGGTTCCAAGTGGGCTAATCCATCATCAGTGAGATTCCAGCATTGGCTTAGATCTAGATATTGCAAAGTCGTTAAGGATGTCAAATGGGCTAATCCATCATCAGTGAGACCCTGGCATTTCTTAAAATGGAGTACTTTTAAATTTTTACAATCTTTTAATGCTAAAAGATGGGCATCTGTTAAATAAGCCTGATTTGAAAAATCAAGAGTTTCTATCTCATCTGAGAGGTGATTTAAAATTCTTTCAAACTCCGCCAATTGAGAGGTCTGGTTTAATAAGGTGCTCGCAACGGTGAATTCTAAATAGTTTTTCAAATTGTTTAATCGACATTGCTGCGCAAATTTTAAAAGCTCTTTTAATCCGACTAAACTCTCTTTAGTGGAGTTAAAGGGTTCAAGTCTTTGTGATTTGTACCCATCAATTAGCTGCTCTTCTAAGTTTTTCACTACTTTTGTTAGTTCATAATAATCGGCTAGTTGAATGGAAGAAGTGATCTCTTCCAAAGGAACTTTAAAATTAGCATCCATGACACAATTAAGCAAATGCGTAAACTCCTTTTGTGTCAAAGCCAGAGGATGTTGAAGGGTTTCTTGAAAATTTCCTGACCAAAGAGTTTTAAAATAAAGGGATTTTTCCCTTAACATAGCTAACTGAGAATGGGAAATATTTAGAGAAGTTCCATTTTGAAAACTTAGTTGAAATTCTTCAGGTGACGATGAAAGATCAGGAACTTGAATGGTTGAATCACCAGTTTCTTCTAGATTAGCCAAAGAATTGCCTAAGGGAATATCTTCATCTCTAGAAAGATCGCTAATTTCTTGAGATTGATAGTTAGAAGTGGTCATTGTATTGACAAGATAACTATAACTTAGAGTAGGAATATTCAAAATGACCATCCAAATGAGTGAAATAAATTTTTTAATTTATAAATATTTTAACAAAATTACATGTAGCTAAAAATCATTGCAATAGTAATCTGAATTTTGGCTTTTCAGCTTAACTCTGTAAGTGTTGCTAATGTCTTCCATTGCCGAAACTTTACCAAAAGGGATTTTTGGGAAGTCATTTGGCGATAAGGGAGTGATTTCGAAAGCACTTTCAAAGGGGCTTTTTTAACAAGGTCTTGGACAATTGACGATTATAAGTTCGAATAGGAAGCAGGAGCTGAAATTTTTACATTAAGATGAGACAATAGAGTCAAACTAGTCTCCATAAGTTTTGAGGGAGCCAATGCAATAAGCATCGCTCCCTTTTATTAAACCATGATCACAGAAATATTATGGTTTAGGTTGCGATTTTTGAAACCATCTACGGCTAAACTTATTCCAATGGCTAAAATAGCGGCTGATAATAGATTGACTCGATAATGAGAAAAAGTATTAATTAATACCTGGCTCAAAGTAATGCTTGTCGCTATTTGAACCGCTGAATGGTACCATGTCACAGTTGCATGTTGCTCAGCAGCAAACATTTTGCGAAATAAGGGAGTGGTTAGTGCACTAATTAACGTTGCAACAACTGCAGTGCCACTAACAGCTAGTGCTTGCTCGGCATTGCCATAAATAAGTGCATCAATGGCAAAAGTAATCACACCACTTTTTAACAAACTTTCAGGAAAATCAGAAGGAAGACGATTAAACATTAATTACCTCATTTATTTTTTATAATTATTTAATTAGAAATTATATTTAAATACAACTTTAATTTGCAATATTTAATTAAATAAAAATTCTAATTTTATTCATATGAGAAATAAATTTAGCGACTCAAATCTTTTTTACGTCGCTCAAAAGCATCAAACCTCTCTCCAAATGACTGAGCAATTTCAGCCACATTTGTTTGGATTTGCTCTATGATTTTATCCGTCGGACCGACATGCAATCCTTTCTTCTCCCAAGTAATAGCTTGAAATGCCATGGCAGGATCTAAAACAAACCGTTGTAAACTTACTGATTCAAATAATCTTCCTTCACAAGTCACAACATAACCTTTATCTATTGGATAAGCTAATATTTGAATTTGAAAAGCTGGTAAAGGGGGATGCCCGGGAGCAGCTAAAGTCACAGGATTAATGTTAAATTTTTTAAAGATTTGATTAACGATATTTTTTAAACTTTCCTCCGAGATAGCTAAAGGATCTGATTCAGGTTTGATAATAGAAACATAAACACCGATATTGCTAGACACATTTAGAAGATGATCTCCACCCTCCCACGTATTATTTCTAAACACGAGAATGCCAGGATGTAAATAAGTGGCTTGCTGAGGAACTAAAGCTGGAGGAGAAGCAACGGGTTTTAAAGAAGAAAGAGTGGGATTAACAATAGATGTTGTAGAAATAGGGTTTAAGGGTTCGAGGCGAGTCGACCCTGTTATCGTTTGTGTTTGAGCAATTGCAGTTGCAGAAAACAGTAGGGCAAAAAAGCAAATTTTGTAAAAAAAGTTTGTGGTATTTCGCATAAGTACTCCTTGATAAGAAAAATAAAAATTTAATTTATCAAGAAATTGTTATCAATGGTTGATTTCACAAACAGGTATTTGCACTTGTTGAATGTAACCATTGGCTCTTTCTAAAACTTTTTTCCAACTAGGAAATTTTTGAGATATTTCTCTGTTTAAGCTAACGAGAAAACACTGTGAATATAATCCCCCAAATGGGGATCCGTAAGAGAAATTTCCTGGACTGCAGCTACAAACAATAATATGCCCTTTTGCTCGGCAAAATAACTGGTTGTAACCAGAAGGATTTGTTTCTACTAAACGTAAATTAACAAATATATTTTTATTCTCACCTAAAAAGCCTTTTTCAATGTAATTATTGCAACAATCCCCTAAAACTAAAGAAAAGCGGGGTTTTTTAGACCGAATGGTTTCGTCAATCCATTTTAAATCCATTCCATGCTTATCAAGCTCAAATATTAAAAAAGGCCAAGGTGATTTTTTGTCTCGCGTTCGATAACCATGTCCAGAGAAAATGAACACTACGGCGTCGTCATGATTAACGGAAAAATTTTTTAAATAATCAACAATGAGTTGTTTGCGGAAACGTTTCCCTTCAAAAGTTATCTCTTTTAAAATCATATGCGTAGATCGAGCAATCATCTGCAGTTCTTTTTGCCACCTTGCCAAATCTGGGACCGTAATGGAATTGATGTCATGAATCGTATCAGCCACTAAAATTGTATGCAATGTAGCTGCCGAAATCATTTGTCCACAGCAAAATAAGCTTAAAAATAAAATAAAATACAAAGAAGGATTTTTTTTCATAAGAATTCCGCGAATGACTAAAAAATTTTGTTATTTTCCCAGTCGATTTTTTAAACAGAATCGTTGCTTTTAAGACGATCAAGTAAGTTTTGTTATTTCGAGGCGTTTAAAACAAACATTCGAGGCATAAAAAGGCATGAGAAATAAATTAGGGGTAAGCAATGAATTATCTTAAATCAATTAATAAAAAATTAGTATAAATTGATTTAACTTTATAAGTTTTTTACAATAAAAATTTTAAAATATCTATCTATTTAATTAGAAATAGATAGAATAAAAAACATCTATTGCTCAAAATTTCAATTCAGCTGACAAAATTTGCTCATCAAAAAAGCATCAACTAATACTAATGCCATCATAGCCTCAACAACAGGAACAGCGCGAATGGCAACACAAGGATCGTGACGAGACCCAGTGGGTAAACGATAATCACAAATTTCACCTTTCTCATTCAAAGAAGTCTGCACCTTGTTTATGCTTGAAGTTGGCTTAAAAGGGACTTTAATGATGATAGGCTCCCCTGTTGAAATTCCTCCCAAAGTTCCTCCAGCATGGTTAGTTACAAAAGAAATTTGATCATTTTGGATTCCAAATAAATCATTATGTTCAGATCCTCTCATCTGAGAGGCCTTGAATCCCTCTCCTATCTCAAATCCTTTAGAAGCTGGAATAGACAGCATAGCTTTTGCCAAATTTGCCTCTAATTTTTCGTAAACAGGATCACCCCATCCACAAGGAACATTAAAAGCCATTGCTTCAACAATCCCTCCCACAGAATCCCCCTCTTTTCTGGCTTCTTCTAAAACTCCTTTCATTTTTTCAGCAGCTGGTGAGGGAGAAAAAAGGGAACTATCGCGAATGATTTGTTGCAATAAAGGCAAGTTATTCATATGGTCTGATAATTCAATTTTTCCCTCTATTTCTCCTATGGAATAGAGATAAGCAACCACTGAAATTCCAACGTCTGATAATATTTTCTTTGCAATGGCTCCAGCAGCGACACGGCAAACAGTCTCTCTTGCTGACGCTCGGCCACCTCCTCGATAATCAAAAATCCCGTATTTATTTGAATAGGTATAATTTGCATGGCCTGGACGAAAAAGGGTATGCATTCCTTCATAAGCGCCGGAATTTACATCTTTATTCCAAATGATCAAAGAGATAGGAGCTCCAGTTGTTTGTCCATTAAATAAACCCGATAAGATTTCTACTTGATCTTCTTCTCGTCTTGGTGAAGTTAATTCATTGCGGCCAGGTTTTCTCCAATATAGCTCTTGATTGATGTCCTGCTCAGTTAGAAAAATTCCAGAGGGACAGCCATCAATCACAACGCCCATCGCTTTTCCATGAGATTCTCCCCAAGTCGTCATTTTAAATAAATGACCAAAACTGTTAGATGCCATTATTTTCCTCTTTAACGAATTGAAGGCTCATGAGTAAATGAACAGAAAAATCGTTGTTCATAGATCCGTTCATATCGATAGTTTGATCTGCCCAATTTTCATAAATTAACGTTCTGCTTGCATAGAGTTTTTTCAAAGATACATCCGAAGATTGTTCTTGAGGAATATAGGCTGGTAACTCAGTTTGACTGAAAATACGCTCTTTCCAGTTTGAAAAAGAAAGTTTCAAATAAATTAATCGACAATATTTTTTTAGCGCGTTTCGATTTTGATCATTATAAATCACTCCTCCTCCGGTTGCAATAATCGTCTGTTTAGTTGGCTTTAAATCATCAATGACATCCCTTTCTAAAGAACGAAAATAGGCCTGCCCAAATAATTGAAAAATTTCTCGACATGTTAACGTAGGATGTTTTTGTTGAATTAGCCAGTCTGTATCAATAAAGGCACATTCAAATTTTTTAGCCAGCCATTGCCCACATGTTGTTTTCCCACACAAAGGTAGACCAATCAAAGCAATGCTTCTTTTAGAAATCATGAAAACCGAGCCCCAAGTTTTTTTAAATCTTGAATAAAGTTGGGAAAACTCTTTTTGATGCAATCAATCCCTTTCACTTCAGTAATACCCTCGCTAGCCAGCCCGGCTACGATTAAAGCCATTGCTAGGCGATGATCATCATAACTCTCAACAATGGACCCTTGCAAATTAGAGTTACGAATCAGTAACCCATCATCTGTTTCCATAATTTGCGCTCCCATTTTTTTTAACTCAATAGTGATACAGCTCAATCGATTACTTTCTTTTTGTCGAGCAATTGCTGCATTGATTAAACGGGTCTCCCCTTTTGCGAAACAAGCAAGAACAGCTAAAATAGGAACAGCATCAATAAAGGGGTTGACGTCGATAGTTGTTCCCTTCAATAAAGCCCCTGGTAAAACTGTTAACGTGTGATTTGCCTGATCAATTTGAATATCAGCTCCCATTTCTTGGAGAACATGGATTACTTGTTTATCTCCTTGTACATCACTCATATCAACGTTATACAAAGTGATTTTTGATTGAGTTAAAATAGCTGCTGCTACAGGAAAGGCGGCAGCACTCAAATCGCCTGGAATATTTACCTCAAAATGAGGTCTCTGTTGAATTCCTTCAATCTTAAAGTATTCATAGTTTTGATTAACATAAGAAACTCCTAGACGGTTCAACCAGTGAAGAGTGAGGTCAATCCAAGGTTTTTCACCTGGATATTTAACGAAAATTTCTGTTGTGCCATGAATAAATGCTGATGCCATCAATAGAGCAGAGACTGGTTGCGAATCCTGTCCTTCTAACTCTGCTGTTCCTTCATAAATAGGTCCTTTGATAATTAAAGGGGCGTACCCATTCTCTCTTGTTGATTTGGCAAAAGCTCCCAAACATCTTAGCCCATCTAAAAGTGGTTGTGCTGGACGGTTAGAACAAATTGAATGATCGCCCGTGATGACAGTATATCCATGATTTAAGGCTGCAAATGCCCCCACAAATCTTAGAACTTGGCCTGAATTCCCAACATCAATTACCCCTGAAGGGGTTTTAGGTTGGCCAGCAACACCTGAAATTAAATACTCATCTTGAACCTGTTCAATTTTAGCTCCTAATGCTATAGCCGCCAACTTAGCATGTTCCACATCGGGAGAGTCTAATAAATTTTTAACACGTGAAATGCCTTGGGTCATTGCCCCTAATAAAATAGCTCTAATTGAATGAGATTTTGAGGGAGGTAAAGAAATTTCTCCCGCTAAAGTGCTTTTTTGAACAGCAACTTTTTTTTGATTAAATGGCATTGGAAGTGCCTCTCGTATTGTTTGTTCAATAAGTTTTTGATCGAACTGTTTATTAAACCAAAAACCAAATTGAAAGGCAGCTTGATGGATAAAAAGTTCGATCCCGTGATGAATTTCGCAACCTTTTAAACGCGCTTTTTGCAAAAAAAGAGTCTCGAAAGGATGTGAAATCGCGTCTAAAACAGTAATTTGTTGGGGAATCCAGTCAGCCGAAACAACTAGTGCATCCACATGAGGTGACATCCCCACAGAAGTCGTCTGAATTAGAATATCACATTCATTTTTTTTAGCATCTTTAAGTTGTTCAAAGCCTCCCCACTTTACCTGAATCTTTTCAGCAACATCTTTAGCACGTAAAACTGTGCGATTTAAAATCGTAACTTCCGCTCCTCTTTTTTTTGCTTCATAAGCAATTGCCTGGGAGGTTCCTCCTGCTCCAAGTAAAATCAATTTCTTATCTTTTAAGTCTTCGACTTTTAGTGCTTTTAAAGCTCCGATTCCATCTGTATTAGTTCCGCTAATTATTGAAGAGCTGAACAAAAGAGTGTTACAAGCTAAATGACTCTCATCATCCATATTCAAAGCAAGAATTTTTTTTACTCGTTCTTTATGAGGCATTGTCACGCTAAATCCACGAACAGAAAAATGTTGGATATGCTGAAAAAACAATTCCAATTCTGTCTCTTCGACATCAAATTTAATATAAACAGCATTCTGATTTAAACGATCTAAAACAGCATTATGGGTCAAATGACTCAAACTTTTATCGATTGGATGTCCAATTAAACCAAAAATTTCCGTTTGCTGGCTAAGTTTTTTAAAGCGATAGGTTTGAAAAAGCGTTTGAAATGAAATCTGTCCAGGGGCAGATTCTAAGCCTTCTTTTAAAGAAGCAAATGTAAATGGTTGACCCGTTACGGGAGCTAAAATTCGCGTACACTGCCCCTTCATTCCGAGGCCGATTGTACACAGGCGCCTCGAATGTTTATTTTCTTGCTGAGCCATTTCAAGAAGTTTGAGAGAATCAATGATAGAATGGGTATAGCAAGCTAATTTATAATAATTTCCAGGCAAGGCATATAATTGATCTAAGCAGGTTTTTAGATGAGGTGTCTCCTTCACTTCGTGCCAAGAAATAATCCACTGTGTCTGAGGAGAAATTTTTTGAAGCTCTTGAAGCCATTCTAAAGGAATATCCGCTTCTATATCGACAAAGTCAGGCTGTCTTTTAGCTAATTCTTTAAAGATTAAAAACTGTTTTTGAATATTTCCTAAAAAATTTCCTCCTTGTGATTTTTTTCGAAGTGTCCAAATTAAAGGACAATGAGCTATCTCTTTTAATATGTTTAATTCTGCAAAATCAATTTTTAACAGCTTATCTAATCGAATTTCAATTAAGTCCACTTGCGAAGGAAGTTGTTGAATTTGATAGATAAACGCATCGCAGGTAAGACCAATTAAAGAGACACATAATTGACAAGAATGAAAAGAGGGCTTTTGTGCCATAAGATTCAATGCAATTAAAATCAATAAAAATTACTTAACTGCTAGAATACTTATCTCAGGGTTAAGTTTTCAATTGTTATTTTTTACAGCATTTTTGAATCAACTTTTGCCTGTAAATAAGAGAATGGTAATTCTTTATTACATGTTAAGACGGTATTTTAGACAAAAGACGAAAAGATTCAATAAAATGTTTGTAATCAGCTATATCATAATCTCTATTTCTAGCAACGTAAGTTAATACATAAACAGTTTTATCTATCATAAAAGACTTTCCTTCAATATCAAATTCTTTATTGACAAGATGAAAATCAATAGCAGACTGCTCTTGGAAAATGGCGTCTCTTTGCTCTAAAAGATGGTTAGCTGAATCACTAGCAATTAACTCATCAATAACTGATCGAACAATGGCATTTTTATCGGTTGTATTGAAGTCTTGGGGATAAGTGATGACACTGATCATGAAAACGGTCCCATTAATTTTTTCAGCTGCATACATCGCATAACGACGTTTAACATCTGTATTAGGAACATTCACAGCTTCTTTAGCATATTGAGGCATAGAAGGAAATAAAACTTTAAAATCTCCTGATTCAGAAGTAAATTCTCTCCATTCTGCATAAGGAGGAACAATTTTTTCGCTTTGTGTTAGCCCCGGAAGCACTTTATAAGCATCTTTCATATTTGCAGCTAAAAAAATCACTCCCACCATCAAAATTGCAAAAATAGACATGATCACATTTTTATACATATTGCCTCAAAAAAACTAAAGATGCCGTTCAAATTTGTTAAACTTCTTTCAAAACTTATTTAATTTCTATATAGCGCTCTAAAAATTCTTTGCCAAACTTTTTTAAAGCAAAAGTGAAAGAGGCTTCATCTCAGTCAGATTTTTAGGTCCTTCAAACTGAATGGGGCCGGGCGAACGATAGTCATCAGTAATTTGCCATTGGTCTCTTACTGAGGCATACTGTTTAAAAAACGGTCCTTGCAAATCGACAAGAAATTTTCGAATCACAGATTTTTGTTTACCTTGTCTTTTTTCTATCTGAAGCATTCGATAAATTGGCACTCCCATAGGGCTCCATCTCTCAATAGGCTCTGATAATTTTTTTAGACAACTCATATAACCCGTAACACCGGATTGAACCAACAAAGTAGCTACAAATCCGAGAGCATAGCAATATTGACAATCAAAGTTACTGGGTAATCCAGACCGTCCTTCATAACCACAAAATTGAGGTTGAGGGCTAAATGTTCCTTTATAAATGCCTTCTTGCTTAAGTCGTTTTAGCTCTTTTTCTACTAACTTTATTAATAAACGTTCCGTCTCTATTTTCGATACCTGTACATTTCCATGTGAGTCTCTTTCTAACAAAAGTTGATCGCGTACCTCTTTTGGGAGGGCTAAAAATGTTTTTGCTTCGTTTGAAGTAAGCTGAGAAATGATATAATTATCTTTTTCTTCCGGTATTAACAATTCTTCTATTTTTTCTGAGTGAGAAAAAAGTAATTCATTGAGCTTCTGAATCAACGCTCCAATTTCAGAGATAGATTCTATTAAACCTTCCGGTATTAAAACCACTCCGTAGTGAAGATTTTTTTCAGCTCTTTTACAAATCATGGTAGTGATTTGCCCAACAATTTCTTGAAGAGTTTGTTTCTTTTCTGCAACTTCTTCACTAATAAAAACTAAATTAGGGTGTGTCAATAAAGCGCACTCGAGAGCAAGATGAGAAGCAGAGCGGCCCATCAATTTAATAAAATGATAATATTTTTTTGCTGATAAAGCATCTTTCAAAATATTTCCAATACATTCCGCATATATTTTACTAGCAGTATCAAATCCAAATGAAATGTCTATAAATTCATTTTTAAGGTCTCCGTCAATTGTTTTTGGAACTCCAATAACAGAAGTTTTTACGCCAGCTTGTTTAAAATATTCTGCTAAAATAGCTGCATTGGTGTTAGAATCGTCTCCTCCAATAATGACTAGTCCATCCAGTGATAAAGTTTGAACAGTTAACATGGCTGCTTCTAATTGAGCGGGAGTTTCGATTTTTGTTCTCCCAGATCCGATCATATCGAATCCTCCTTGATTGCGATAGGAATCGATCACCATTTTTGTTAATTCGATAGAGGTGTTCTTCAATATTCCTAAAGGACCGTCAAGGAAACCCAGTAATATGCTTTCTGGATGAATTTGCTTTAAGGCATCAAATAAACCGGCAATCACATTATGTCCTCCTGGAGCCTGACCTCCAGATAACACGACACCTACTTTTAAAGGTGTAGCTTCTTTTTTGTTGCCGCGGCGAAAAGTAATAATAGGTTGCTGAAATGTTTGTGGAAACTGCTCTTGCAAGGCGGGATCAGAGAGACAAATTGATTTTTCAAAATTTGCTACAATTACACTTAAATCTTGCAAAAGGAGGGGAAGCTGAGGTTGATACTTTAAACGGTGAATTTGCAACGGGCTAAAAGAAATCATTGCTACCTAAATGCTCATGATCATATTTTACAAAGTTTCTTTAAACCAAGTACAGGTTTCGTAAAGTGCCTTTTCTCGCTCACTTTTATCCGAAAAATCATGATCAGACTGCGGGAGCAAGATAAATTTAGTATTTTCAATGGATTCTCGAGCATTTTTATAAGCTTTTGCATGTTCAATCTTTACAATAAGATCTTTTTCGCCATGAATATGTAAAATAGGAACGTTCTTAATATATGTTAGTTTTTGCTCAATATTCAGCTCAAAAAACTGTTTTAAGAATTCTTTATTGGGAGCATGTGAAGGCAGATGTTTTAGAATTTCATTTGTAGCTAAAAGAGAAGGATTAGATTGAATTAAGTCCCATAATTTTTTCCATGGTCCGCTCGTAAAAACAGGAGCCCAGAGTGCCAAGCTTTTAATAGAAGGATATTCGCAAGCAGCTAAAACAGCAATTGCCCCACCTAAAGAGCGCCCAAGTATTCCAATACGGTTGAGATCAATTTGAGGATCTTTGGATAAAAAATTTAAACAGACTAAAGTATCACTTAGTTTACTTTCTAAAGTGAGATCTTCAAACTCCCCTTCACTATCCCCAGCGCCTCGATAGTCGAATCGAAGAACAGCAATTCCTTGCCTCGCTAATTCTTTACCCAAATTAACAAAAAGTCGAAATTTACCACTTTTGGTGCCTCCAAATCCAGAACAAATGACAACAGCGGGAACCGGAGTAGTTTTGAGAGGGCGGTGTAAAATAGCGAAAATTTTTTCGCCCTGATTAGTAAGGGTAATGGCTTCTCGTTCTTCAACTTTTTGCATGGAATCCTAAAAATATTGAAAAAATTAAAAGGCAATGACAAGACTAAAACAACTAGATTTTTAAACAACTTTATTTTTGCAGTTATTTCTTTAGCCTAACATTCTGGTACATTAACAGCCAGCCCACCTTGAGATGTTTCTTTATAAATAGACATCATATCATGGCCAGTTTGTTTCATTGTGGCGATTACTTGATCTAAAGTCACTCGGTGCGTACCATCTCCATGTAGTCTAGCTAATCTTTCTGCATTAATCGCTTTAGTAGCCCCCATTGTATTTCTTTCAATACAAGGAATTTGCACTAAACCTTTAATGGGATCACAGGTTAACCCCAAATTATGTTCCATTCCGATTTCTGCTGCATTTTCAATTTGTTCATTGCTTGCACCAAGAGCGGCTGCAAGGCCAGCTGCTGCCATTGAACACGCAACCCCAACTTCTCCCATACACCCCATTTCTGCCGCTGAAATCGAAGCTCCTTCTTTGTATAAAATTCCAATTGCTCCAGCTACTAATAAAAAAGTGATAATTCCTTTAGAATTTGAATTTTTTATAAATTTTTCATAGTAATGAAGCACAGCGGGAATGACTCCGGCTGCTCCGTTCGTTGGAGCTGTGACAACACGCCCTCCTGCTGCATTTTCTTCATTGACAGCCAATGCCCACAGACTGACCCAATCTATAACTTCAGCACGATCTCGTTTTTCTAAAGGTTTTAATTCTTGTTCTTGTAAATATCGATAGATACTTGCTGCGCGCCTTTTAACATTTAGGCCTCCAGGTAATACCCCTTCTTTTTCGCAGCCATGCTTTACACAAGTCTGCATGACATTCCAAATATTGAGAAGTCCTATTTCAATTTCTTCTTCTGTACGCCAAGATTTTTCGTTTTCCCACATCAATTCAGCAATTGAAAAATTATGTTTTTTACAAAGAAGTAATAATTCATCCGCCGTTTTAAAAGGATAAGGTAAATGATGATCATTTTGACAAATTGCTTCATCTTTCATGGCTGCATGATGATCGACAATAAAGCCACCGCCTACTGAATAAAAAACTTCTTGAGATATTTCTCGATGGCAGGTATTAAAGGCTGTAAATCGCATTCCATTGGGATGAAAAGGGAGCTGTTTATCAGAATGGAAAATTAAATCAACTTCTTCTTGAAACTCAATCAATCGAGAATTAAGTAAAGAGATTTTGCGATTTTCCCGAATCCATTTAATCCGTGGCTCTACATCTCTTGGGTCGATTCCTTCCGGAGCATTTCCTTCTACGCCAAGCAAAACAGCAATATCTGTGGAGTGTCCTTTTCCTGTTAAAGCCAATGAGCCATAAAGCTCCATTTTTATTCTGTGGACATCCACTAACATATCGTTTAACTGTAAATTGACCACAAACTGTCGCGCTGCGCGCATGGGTCCAACTGTGTGCGAACTCGAAGGGCCAATACCAATCGAAAATAAATTAAACACACTGACAGCCATAAAAAATCCTTAATTAATGATTTTTTGCCTATTCTTGACAAGAGATCGGATATTTTAGCAAAAAAGTTTCATTACACAAAGAAAAATTATTTGACGATAAGTCTTTTAATAAAATGAATTAATTTTATTTGTTTAAAATACGGAAAATTTGCTAATTAAACCTTTAAAATAACTTAAAGAATTTAAAAATCATGAGGCAGGTACGCCAAATACTCCTTAGCCTGAATAAAAAGTTTTGGCAGAGATAATTAATTATTTGCGCATTGGCTATAAAAGCGTTCCTTTCAACAGAAAGATAGCAACCATAAAATAAATGATTAGCCCCACAACATCAACCATTGTTGCAATAAAAGGGGCTGAAGAGGTGGCTGGATCAAAACGAAAATAGCGCAAAACTAAAGGAAGCACAGCTCCAGAAAAAGTTCCCCATAAGACTACTCCGAGTAAAGAAAAGTAAATGGTAAGAGCAATTAAAAACCAATGATCTCCATAGATATTTGAAAACTGACTCCAAATAATGACTCTTAAAAATCCAATTAACCCTAGAATTAGCCCCAAAACAACTCCTGAAGCACATTCTCGCTTAACTATTTTCCACCAATCTTTAAGTTTAACTTCTTCAAGTGCCATCGCACGAATAATTAATGTCGCAGCTTGCGAACCAGCATTTCCTCCGCTGGAAATCACTAAAGGTAAAAATAAAGCTAAAACAACTGCTTGAGCAATTTCTTTCTCGAAATACCCAAGCGCTGTTGCAGTCATCATTTCACCTAAAAATAGAATGACCAACCAGCCAGCTCTTTTTTTAATTAATTCTAGAAAAGGTGCTTGCATATAAGGTTTGTCTAAAGCTTCCATTCCCCCAATTTTTTGAATATCTTCCGTTGCCTCTTCATCTGATAAACGAAGAATGTCATCAATTGTCACAATTCCTAATAAGACTCCTTCATTGTCAATGACAGGTAAAGCTGAGCGATCATGCATACGGAACACATTAATAGCTCTTTCTTCATCTTCTTTAACTGAAAGAGCAATCACATTTCCATTTAAAATACTTTCCACTCGCTTATTCCGCGATATAAAAAGAAGATCTCTTAACTTAATGTCATCAATTAATCTACCTTTGTAATCAATCACATAAATATAATCGATTGTTTCACTGTCATGCCCATATTCTTTAATATGATCTAAAACTTTTTCAATTGTCCAATGTGGTAAAACAGCTAAATAATCCGTTGTCATTAAGCGGCCAATACTCTTTTCTGGATAACCTAACAATTTTAAAGTGAGCAAGCGCTCGCTAATAGGCAATAATTTGACAAATTCATCTACTGTTTCTTTAGGTAAAACTTCTAGAAAAGCTGTTCGGTCATCAGGTGCAAAAGATTTGAGAAGCTTGGCTGCTTGATAGGAAGGCAATGCATGTAAAAGAAAGTTCTGTGTTTCCTGAGAAAGATAATCAAAACATTCGAATGTTAAATTTTCCGGAAGCTCTTTGAACATACGTAATTGAAATTTTTGAGGCTGATTATTCAAAAATTCGGCAATTTCATACCCTGTTAAAGCTTTTAAAGCCTTTCTGAGACGTTTTGTATTTCCTGAGCGAATCAATTCATTCATCAAGTCTTGCATATTTTTCGTCTCACATCATTTTTTTAAACTTAAAAAAAGTTTCTAAATAAATTTTATATAAAAAAACAATTTTTTGTTGTAAATAAAGTTTATTCTGCGTATAATATTGGTCTCAATAACCAAAGGGATCTAAATGAAGGGAAAACTTTTCTTTATGTTTCTAACTCTTTTTACCGAGTGCATTGCTTATTCATGTGACTATCAACGTCTATACACATTAAGCAGAGTCATGGAAGAAGAAGACGAGAATGATGAAGAAGAAACTTATGAAACCCTAACTGAAAAACAGATTCAACAAAACCCTAATCCTCCTTATAAAAAGTCGACAGCTTAACCTATTTAAATTAAGCAATAGCTAATCACCAAAAAATCGACTTATTAATTGGTCAATTTATACCACATTCATTTTATTAAATGTGTGGTTCAGATTTAAAATTAACCTTTATAATCCAAAATAAACTTTTTAATTTTTCTTTAATTTTTTCTGATTTTAACATTTTTCGTTAAAACTTATAAATTACATACCCATTCCCAAAAAGACTTGCACATAAATAATTCGTGAGTTATCGCTTTGAAAAAAGTTCTAGTCAGCTAGTGGCAATAACTCAATTGAGTAGACATTGCTTTTGTTTAAATTTCGAAGCAATTAGTTACAAACTAAGAAAAAATAATGAAAAATTTAATGTTTTTTTACTTTTAATCAGTTCCTTTTGTGTGAATGCAACCGAATGCATGACAAATGGTTTCTTAAATCTTTTAAAAAATCAATTTTCAAGTTCTAATGCGCAAGATTCTGATTATCTATTTAGATGCAATAAATGCCGTCCTAAAGAATCAACAGTAAAATAAAAAACTTTAGCCGGCGGGGTTTAACATCGGTTAGACTTCAAAGGATATTATTTTTTTAGTCTTTTGAATTTTTATTAATACTTTTCATCCACAAATATCATGGCCTCAAATTTAAATACATTATTCGTTAAGTAGGATGAATTGACGCGCAAACTGTTCAATCTATTTATGAGCAATTAAGCAAGTTTTATGAACAAGATAGAATAAATAAAATAACTAGTGAGGATGAACAGGCTATAGCTTCTTATTATTCTCAATTCAAAATCAATGACAAGATCATTTGGAGCCCAGCTTATATCGCAACGTTAACTTTTTTGAGCTAACAACAACCTTTTGACGACATGTAAGATCAGCTGGCAATAAAGTTTTTGAAAGCGAGCATTAGCTCGCCTTTACTTTATCCCAAGCTTTGTTGTAAAGAATCCCCTTTTCACCCAGATATTTAATCAATTCAGCTTTATCTAAAACCTCTTTCGGCATAAATAGAACAGTATTATTTTTTAATTCACTGGATAAATGCTCATAAGCAGCTAGATTTGGACTTAAAAAGAGAGAATGCTCGATGTTTTCAGCAGCTACTTTACCATCTAAAAGGAAATTAATAAATGCATGAGCCAATTCTTTTTGAATAGCTTCTTTAGGAATCACCATAAAATCCATAGAAAAACTAATGCCTTCTTTTGGATAGAAAAAATTCACATTTTTGTTTTCTTTCATAACTTGCAATGCATCCCCATTATAACCATTGACAATGAGATACTCAGCACTGGAAATCCCCGCTTTGTATTGTTCGCTTTCAAATTTGGCTAAATTAGTTTTCCAATCGATGAGCACTTGCGCTGCTTGATCAATTTGTTGCACTTGAGTTGTATTGGCACTATAGCCTAAAAATTTCAAGGCAGCGCCTAAAGTCTCCCGCACGTCGTTAAGCATTGTCATGCGACCTTTATAATTCGATTTGCCAAATACCCCCCAAGAAACTTCTAAATTTTCAACCTTGTCTTGTCGATAAACGATTCCAGCACTGGAAACCATATAAGGAACACCTAAATTGAGCAATGAGCGATCGACTTTGTTAGTATACGCAGGATCTAAATTTTTAAGATTGGGAATTAATTCTTTATTTAAAGGATCGAGCATATTTTGTTGATTCATGATTTGCATGAAATAATTGCTTGGAAAAATGATATCATAACCACCGGCTCCTAACTTTACCTTAGCATACATCGATTCATTAGAATCAAAGGTATCAATAATAACACGACAATGGTGACTTTCCTGAAATTTTTCTATGATTTCAGGTTTAATGTAATCACTCCAAATCATGATGTGCAGCTCTGGAACAGGGGTATTTTGGCATGCCGTAAAAATACTAAGGCTAGCGAACAGGGAAAGTAATAAGAGAAAGTATTTTTTCATGCTCAATCCTCTTTAGATAAACGTTGTGTAAAAAATACAAATACAAATGTCACGCCCAAAATCAGAACAGAAAGCGCATTCACTATAGGTGTCGATCCAAACTTAATCATATTATAAACATAAACAGGCAACGTCGAAACCCCCTGTCCTGCAACAAAAAAAGTAATGACAAAATCGTCAATAGAAAGAATAAAAGCTAAAAGAGCTCCAGTCATCAATCCTGGTGCTAATAAAGGAAGTAAAATCCTTTTGATTAAGGTCCAGGTATTTGCTCCTAAATCTTGTGCGGCTTCTATCAAAGTAAAATCAAAATTCTGCAGTTTTGAAAGCATAACCATCGTAACATAACTCATACAAAATGTGGTGTGTGCTATAAAGACCGTAAAAAGGCCTAATTTTACATTTACAGTGACAAAAAATAGAAGAAGACTAATTCCTGTTAGAATATCAGGAATAAGCAGCGGGGTATAAATGAGTCCATAATGAAAATTTTGTAATTTGGATTTATAAAGATGTAAAGCAAAAGCTGCACACGTTCCTAAAAAAGTCGACACAATTGTCGCAGACACACCTACGATTAAAGAATTACGTAAAGCATACCACATTTTATGCTCATTCCAAAGCCGATCATACCATTTATAAGTAAAACCAACCCATTGTCCACCAAATCGTGAATCATTAAAAGAATTAATGATTAAAACGAGAATGGGAACGTATAAAAAAATGAGAACAAAAACTGTGATCCAAAAACTTAATGGACTTTTTTTCATTCTCTGTTCCTCACTTCTACTTCAATTTTTTTTTGCCGAGTAGAAATAAAAACATAGGCTAAAAGTGGTAAAAAGATAACTAAAGACAAAAGAGCAGAAAGAGCGCTTGCTTGGGGTAAATGACGATCAACAAAGACTCTTTGAGCGATTTTATTCCCAATCATTTCACTGCTAAATCCTCCTACAAGATCCGGAATTACATAGGCACCAACGGCAGAAATGAAAACCATCATTGTTCCTGTTAAAATTCCTTTAGCTATTCCAGGAATAAACACTTTAAAAAATGCTTGGTTTTTTGTGGCTCCTAAATCCATAGCAGCTTCAAATAGCTGAAAATTGAATTTGGAAGCTGCTGCATAAATAGGAAAAACGGCAAAAGGTAAATAAGTGTAAACCATAACTAAAATGACTGAACCTAGATTATAAAGGAGAGATGTATCAGCATCTATCAGGTGAATAGAAACAAGAAAATTTTTGATATACCCTTCGGGATGTAAAAGCATTTTCCAAGCAAAAATCCGAATGAGAAAACTACTCCAAAAAGGAAGAACTAACATGAGCATGAGCAAACGTCTAGCTCGTTTTGAAATCAATGTCATCTGGTAGCCAACTGGCAACGCTAAAAGCAAACAAAATAGCGTCGTCGCTATTCCCAAAAAAATCGTTCGGAATAGTAAAACGTAATAATTAGGATTGATTAAATCTTTAATTGCTTCTAAAGACCACCCCTCGCCAACTCCTCCATAAATATTATTTGGCTTTAAAGCATAAGCATAAATGATACAGGTTGGTATCAAAAAAAATACTAAGAGCCAAATAAAAGAAGGTAGGGTTAAAACCCACTCATTTTTAGTTTTGCTATTCATTGTTATTCTCGAGCTTTTGGCATCGCTCCAAGATAAATCCATCATCTGAATGCCACCAAATCCACACTACATCTTTCCATTTAATGGGGGCTTCATCGAGAAGGAACCGACTGTGTTGTTGATTAACAGAAATTTTTCGATCTCCGACTTGAATACCAAAATGAGTATGATCCCCTTTGTAAATGACATCATCGACAATCCCCTGAAAAACATTTTGAAGAGGATGGGCCTGAATTTGTTCGCGAGAGATATGAATTTTTTCTGGTCTTACGCTAAGATGAACAGCATCTCCTTTTGATAGTTGTTTATCATTAAAACAATAAATTTGAGGAAATCCTTCTACATCAACAAGACTGTATTCCTTTTGAGTCGTCTCTTTTACCCAACCATCAAAAAAATTGGTGTCACCAATAAAATCTGCCACAAAACTACTTTTGGGCATTTCATAAATTTCTATAGGATTTCCAATTTGCTCTAAACTCCCTTTATGTAAAACAGCAATGCGATCACTAACAGCCATAGCCTCGCTTTGATCATGTGTAACAAAAATAAATGTGATTCCCACTTCATCATGAATACGATCTAAATCTAAGAGCATTTTTTGGCGTAATTTTAAATCCAATGCCGCTAAGGGTTCATCTAGTAATAAAATGCGAGGATGGTTGACTAAAGCTCTTGCAATAGCTACACGTTGCTTTTGCCCCCCACTAATTTGATCAGGCTTTTTATGTCCGTGTTCTTTCATCTGAATTAAACCCAGCATCTGCTCGACTTCTCGTTTGATTTCTGTTTCAGATCGCTGAGCAATGCGAAGACCAAAGGCAATATTTTCCCAAATCGTTAAATGAGGAAATAAAGCATAGTTTTGAAAAACGGTGTTGATAGGTCGTTTATTCGCAGGGAGTTTAGTGATGTCTTGCCCGTCAAGTAAAATCCTTCCTTGATCAGGTTTTTCAAATCCTGCCAAAATCCTTAATAGTGTTGTTTTTCCACATCCACTAGGGCCTAGAAGAGAAAAAAACTCTCCTTTATTAATAGCAAATGACACATCATTCAGGGCTATACTATCTGCAAATTTTTTTGAAACATGTTCAAAAACGATGCCTTCTACCATCAATACCTCTTTTCAAGCTAACGATTATTTTAATTTATAAACTTTTTCGCATGATTAAAAGCCTAATAAAAACTTCTAAGCATAACTCGATATTTCTAATTAGGCAATACTTTAGCAACACTCGTAGCTGTTAGCTAAAACCACCTCTCCAATTAGAAATTCATAATCTTTTTAAGAACAAATCATTAAATAAAATGAATCGCTAAACTTTTAATTACGTTTTTTCTCGTTCATCATTACATTTTTAACATTAAAAATAATGTATTTTTTAAGGAGTAGGCTTTTGAAATTTTTTTATTTTCAATACTCTTTCTTGCTCCATATCATCAACTTTAATATAATGTTGGCAATTTCTAAAAAAGATATTATCTTATGAAAAAAGTTTGTTGTGTTTTTTTTATTTTTTCTCTTTTATTGTTCTCTCCGGCATGGTCTGAACTATTAAGTTTTGATTTAAAGCTCACTAATGGTTATCGGTCCGATTCTCTGAATACGCAGCGTAAATTCTTGAAAGCATACGAGTCCTCGTTTTCAAATGATCAACTTAAACTACGATCTATCTCTCTTTATCAAGTCGGTTTCAAAGCTAATCTTTGTCTACTGAGTTTATTCGTCCATTTAGATGCCGATTATGCTTGGGCAGGATCAGGAGGATGGAAAGAAATCCAACATCTCTATTCCCAACAACATGCTCGTTTCGAATCTAGCAAACTCAAAGGAATGACTAAGGATGCTATATTGGGAGTAGGATATCAATTTAACTTGATTCCTTTTTACCGTTTAATCACTTTAAGACCCATGCTTGGATGGTCTTATCATGAACAGCACTTTAAGACATCACATATAAAAGCAAGAATCAATGATGTGTCAAAAACTGCAAATTTAGGCTATTCCAATCATTGGGAAGGACCTTGGGCCGGGATTAACCTAAAAGGTTTTTTAGATGAATTTTCTATCGACCTAGGTTATGAATATCATTGGGGGAACTGGCAATCTAAAAAAAATATACACGGCTTACAAGCGTTAAAAGATCAATTAGCTCGTAAAGGTTGGTCAAAGCACACGCATGGACAAGTTTTTTATATCGATGCAAAATGGCACTTTAATTTATATTGGTATATCGGACTTGGTTTAAAACTTCAGGAATGGAAGGTTGCACAAGAAAAGCTAAAATCTCCCAATGAAAGTGTTTTGAACGAAAAATCTCATCACACAGCATGGCGATCTTTTGCTGCAACAATAGATATTGGATTTGGGATTTAAATAATCAATCCACCTTATTTCTGCTGACTGGCTGCATTCATCAATTCAGAAAAAGCCTGTTTCATCGAGCGATTTTTGTCTTTTGGATTAATCAATAGTTTAAAAACATAAGAAACTCTCCAAATATTTTCATGAGCAGGAAGTTTAGATTGTTCAATCGCATGAACAATATCTCCCTCAAAAATGACTAAACGCATATGCTTAGCATCAGCACAAAATGATTGTTTATCATTTTTATCAAAAAAAACTGTCCCTAAACCGTATCCTGAAGTAAAAGCCTCTGATGTGGAATAAAGCATAGCCGAAACTAACCAAGGCTTGCCTTCGGATCCGTTGAAAAAAATATTAAAATGAAATTTAGGAGTCTCTGAATACAAAATGGGTATTCCAAAAGCAATGCCTTGCTCTGTATCATAATCTTGATGTTTCCCCATCTCCATACTTTCTAACGTTTTACTTTCAACTCGATTACTAGCTACAGCTGGTACGCAGAGGTCTGCCTCATACATTTCCCAAGGGAGGGTAGAAATATCGGCATGTAAACGATCCGCCAACCAATTTAACAATTTAAAAAGTTCTTGAATAGCAGGTCCAGGATTTAAAAAAAACTTCCATTTTTCTTCCGGATCCATCGCACGATCAGGTGTCTCCCCTTTTGATCGACTATTTTGATCGGCAAAAATCTTCGTCTTAAAATGTGCTTGCTTTGAAAAATTTCGTAAACTTTCCCCTTCCTCCTCGGTAAAATAGCGATCAATCAGGTAGATATCTTTTTCATTAATTAATTCATGGTTGATTAAACATTGTTTTAATCGAATGGGAGGAGATTTGAAATCAATGGATACAAAATGAAAAACCGTTGGATTGGTTTTTTCTGTTTGATAATGATAACTGATAATAGAAGCGTTTTCTTTTCTTAATTGAGGAGTTTCTAATTTGTGAAGAAGTTGAATCTGCTCTTTATTATCATCCATTTGTTTTCCTCGGTAAAATTTAAGCTGTCCTCTAAAATCTCATAATTTTGACCATAATCTCGAATTTCACCCTTGTCAATAGTTAATTAGGTATTCAAATCTATATGCCTAGGATAAACGCCTAATTTCAAGATAAAAAAAGATGACAGAAGGTGTTTAATTTCATTTCTTTCTTTAATGATCCTTATTTTTGTATCTCACTCTGTGTGAAATTGTTAAAACAAATAAACATTTTATGAAACCGTTTTTACGGTTAATGAAAAATAAACAGGACCTAATCTGAAAAAATCTTAGCTAATTCAACGCTAGTTTAACGTAAGAAACCCTCAAAAATATTCTAGGAGCTTAACAGCTTCGATTTCTGTATTTGAAAAGAACAGTCGAGGCTTGGATGGATTCAAACAATAATTAGCAAGACCTGCCATTAGATTGCTAAGAAACTTCCATCGACTTCGGTGCCGATGATGTTCTATCTGACAGCTACTCTTCAACAGATGATTCACACTTTCAATCATAGCCCTCTTTTTTAGCATGAGTTTATCCACTAATGTAGTCTATTTATTTTTCATCTTCTTCTTTACTTTTGTAAAAAGATGAATTCCCTTTTGCATTATATTATGAGCTAGTTTTTCTGAAATACCCCCTCTATCTGCGAACGCTTTTCCCTTCATCCCTTCTATCATTTCTGGAACCGGTTTGCGATTATCAAGTTTGCCAGTTGTCAACTTAAATGCTACAATTTCTGCATGATGATTAATCACAAGATGGAGCTTAAACCCAAAGCACCAACCGATGGTTGTTTTTCCCCACTTAGCGTGGCTCTTTAAAGACACGTTGGGAAGAAGCACGTTTGACGCGGGCAAACCGTTAATCCAGTAGAGTCTATCAATAAAATCCCTTCACAGATCCCTTAGTGTTCTTGGATCAAGCAAAACATCGAAAAAAATGCTTCAGAGGTGAGTTGAACAAATCTTGGGTACCCAACAAGATGAGGGAATAAATATTTTAAAGTTGTTTTTACATGGTTTAAGTAGAAGCGTTTAAATGTTCTGTCATTGAAACGATGAAAAAGAAGCAAAATCGTTAACACTTCACTTAAAAATATTCTAAAAGCTTTTTTGCGGATTTTTCTTTTCTTATATTCTATTTATTTTTGGAAACACATTTGGTGAAATTGATTAGAAAAATCATCCACAAGACAAAACAGTTTGATCATCTCTATCTCGTTCATTTTGGCCT
>NZ_BASL01000754.1:0-556 GCF_000648255.1 Candidatus Protochlamydia sp. R18
TTAATAAAATACTTTATTTGTGATTACAATAGGCAATTGAGAGCCTTACCTATTTAGCACTACCCAATTTTGAGAAACGATTGCTAGTAAAGTGCATATAACTAGTTGATTTGGGTTTATAAACCGTCTCTTAGAAATCTTTTATGCCTTTTGCTTCTTAAGAATATTCAAATGATTACGCTCAAAAGCAAAAGGCAAAGCTTTCTTTGCTATTAGTTATATAAGACTATTATAAATCGCTTTAAGGCGATTTTCATATCCTTTTTCTTCGCTATGAAGTTGCTGTAATTCATTTTCAACTAAAATCATCGCTTCAAGATCATAATTCATTTTTTCTTTTTCCTCTTTGCTTACTTGAAGCTGTGTTTCTAATTCGTGAATTTGTAAGTTTAATATCTGAATTTCTTCATTTGCTGGGTGTTGTCTCATGTTTTCAATTTCCTTCATCATTATTGGTGTTTCTCCTATCATAAAATCAGATAAATTTATAGGTGAAGCCTCAAACTCTTCTAACTGTAAATTTGCCATGTCGTGTGCAATAAAAGGTGTTTGAATA
>NZ_BASL01000753.1:0-241 GCF_000648255.1 Candidatus Protochlamydia sp. R18
ATCAATGATTTGCCTGAGGATTTAAATGCACAAGTCACATGTTGTGAGAAAGATGAATTGGAAGTGGCTAAACTTGAAGGAAATGAGCGATGGAGTTTTGTAGGAAATAAGAAAAATGATCAGTGGTTATGGCTCATCTTACATAAAAAAAGTCGTCAAGTGCTTGCTATGCAAGTGGGTCCTCGAGATAAAAAAACCGCTGAGCTTCTTTTTGCAAAACTACCCGAATCATTAAAAAAAA